>DATGXP010000897.1:0-4494 GCA_035298845.1 Chitinophagales bacterium | reverse complement strand
AGTAGCGTTGTAAAGTACAATTCGCCCTCCCGCTGCCATGTTTCCGGTTGGGATGCCTGACAAGGTCTGTGTATACCAATTGCTACCCGATGTATTATTAAAGCCTAAACCATAAGCGTTAGTAGCGTTATACAAAACTATTCGCCCACCCGATTCCAATGCTCCCACAACAGGTCCCGATAAAGTTACAGTATACCAATTACTACCGCTGGTACTGTTAAAGGTAAACCCATAAGCATTAGTAGCCGTATAAATTACAATATTACTATCCGAAGCAATAACGCCTTCCACTGCTCCGCCAAGGGTTACAGTATACCAATTACTTCCACTAGTACTGTTGTAGCCAAACCCATAAGCATTTGTTGCGTTATACAACACAACGCGTCCATCGCCGGTATTAATAGCATTACAACCCGATGTGTTTACACCCGCAGCTCCTTGTTGGCCTTGCAAACCGATAGGCCCTGTGTTACCCATAGAACCCGTAGGCCCGGTATTTCCATCAGCACCAGTTGGCCCTGTTAAGCCTGTTGGACCGGTAGGGCCATTTGCCGGACCAATGGGTCCAGTGTTCCCTATATCGCCCTGCATCCCCGTAGGGCCTGCCGGCCCTGTGTTACCAATTGCACCCTGCACACCGGTAGCACCAGTTGCGCCTGTTGGGCCTGTGGCACCAACCCCGCTTGAGGCATACAAAGCATAGGGCACAGATATTAACTCCGAATTACCCATTGAAACATATGTCGAACCATTACTAATATCTATCTCTACCTGCAGAAATTTGGCACCGTTGCCCCAATTAACAGCAGAGAAATTACCGCTCACCACGATACCGCTACCCAATGCTGTATTGAGCAAGCCAAATTGATTAGTACCAACATTTGCGTGTGTTTCGCGGTACAAAACCGGCCCGTTTGAGGAATTATCGTGTATAGTAAACCTTAGGCTAACCTGCTGGTTTATCAGTGGATTACCGTCTGCACCGCGGACAACAGCCTGATAATTTATGCGCTGCGGGGCCTGTGCAAATAAGCTGGCTGCACAAGCAAACAAAACAACAATCAATAAAGCCTGCTTCATTTCTCTAATTTATATAAAACTAAATATAGAAATAAAACGCTCTATGGTTACAACTTCCCATTCGCCTTCTTCCATTCCAGCTCCGATACCAGAAACACGTATAGCGACTGCAGGTAATTGAATTCAGTTTCCTTTAGAGTTGTCTCCGCATCTACTACTTCCTGATAGGTGGCTACGCCATTGGCATAGCGCACGTTTACATCTTTCACCACATCTTCGGCAAGGGTTACATTATCCTTTATCAGTTGCAGGTTGGTAGATGCGTTGGCGTAGTTTATAAGGGATGACTGTAACTGGTAGTTAATGTTGTTGCGAATGGTGCTGATGTTGTTTACACTCTTTTGTATCACCAGCTTTTGCTGGTTAGCCAGCGATACTTTTTGCAAGCCATCAAAAATAGGTATAGCCAACCGCAGGCCTATATACGATGACCAAAACCATTTATCTTTACTAAACAGGTTGGTGTTATCCAACCCCTGCCCGCCTATATACCCATATCCGTTAAGCGAGGGCACGTACTGCATGTTTATCTTTTTAAGCTGCAGGGTAGATAAGGTCTGGTTCATGTTTTCGGCACGTAACTCTACACGCGACAACTCGGCGCTTTTTATATCCGGGTATTCAGGCAGGGCTTCTGCCTTGGTATCTACCGGCAATACATCGGTTAACTCTACCTGTGCATCCAGCGGCAGGCCTAAAATCTGCCCCAGTGTTAGCTTACTTGTTTTGATAGAATCCTGCGAAATTTTCAACTGGTACTTAGCATTGGAAAGGTTGAGGTAGGCACGGTTTAAATCAGATTTCACAGCATTCTGGTTGTCATATCTAACCTTGGTATCGTCATAAGCTTTCTGAAAACGCTCCACGCTCTTCTCCGCTTTCTTAACCCGCTCGGTATTAAGCAGCGCCAGGTAATATGCCCGCGACACGTTTAACTTAAGGTCAACAGTAGCTTGCTCTACCTGTAATGCTGTTAACGCTTTCTGCTGTTTGGTATACTTCATATCGGTAACACTGGCCATATCCAGCACCGGCACGGTAAGGTCCACACCAGCTGTGGCAGAGTATTGCGTTCCTTGCTGAATGGTGCGCTGCTCCTCTATACCGGTGATAGGGTTAGGAAACTTAAGCGCTATTTGCCCCAGTTTAAGGTTATCTCTAAAGTCCACATTGCCACTTAGCTTAGGCAGGTATTTACTGGTGCTCTCTAACTGTTTGGCAGAGGCAATCTGCTGGTCTACCTTATAGTTTTGAAAAGCCGGCTGGTTCTTAATAGCATAATCTATAGCCTCGTTCAGGCTTAACTTAATGGGTTGCTGGGCCTGGGCAAATAGCGTTAGCAGTAGTAACACATTGAAAAGCAAATTCTTTTTCATAAAGATAGTTTACAGTAGCAAAAGACTAAAATCATTTAATGTCTGAAAAGCGGAGTTAAGCGAACCGTTGAAAATGAAGTTTCAAGCGTTTGCCTAGCTCCTGAAAACTGATGCCGGCTCTACCTGCGTTATCCGCCTTATAGCAGCTACAACACCTATCAGCGAAATTACAAGCGTGACCACCGCAAAAGCAATATACATTTCAATACTATAGCTGAACATTATACCCGCCTTGGCTATACCAAGTTTAAACCCATACATCAACAGCACGCCAATTAAATAGCCAACCAGCGCAAAAATCATAGCCTGGGTAAGTATAAGGTTGCGCACATAAGCGTTCGTGGCTCCTATTGCCTTAAGCGTAGCATAATCTTTCAGCCTGTCGGTAGCGGCAGAATAAAGCGTTAAACCTATAATGATACTGCCTGCTATAATGGCAAAAATTATAAGCGTACCTACCGATGTGGCTATACCGCTGCTACCAAGTATGGTAGACACCGTAGCCGCCGAAAAATCCTTTTTGGTCCAGGCCTTTACACAATACATGTTATCGTCAATCATTTTTATAGTCTGCTTTAAATCGGTGCCTGGTTTTGTTTTAATGAGCAAGGCACTCACTTTGTTGCGCGGAAAGTTGCTATAGTAACGCGCCCGGTCGATGGTGGTAAATACAAACGATGCCCCAAATCCCCTTGCCCCATTTGTTTGTAGCGTAACCTTAGCCTGCTTGCCTCCTATTTCAAATTGGGTACCTATCTGCGCACCTGCCAGCAACTTCTTATCAAACACATCGGTGGTTACAGCGTTATCAAACAACAGGTTATCGGGAGTGCCTCCGCTTATTTTCCAGGGGCCGCCTACAAACGATGGCGCCTGCGAACCCACCAATGTAATGCCCGCCGACTTACCATCCATAAACTTAGCCGACGAGCCGGTTATTACCAGCGGGTACACATGGTCTATACCCGGTAAAGCTTCTATCTGGCGCTGATAGCGGGCGTCTATCTGTCCTAGCGCGGCCACGTTGGTGGTGCGGTTATCTACCACCCAAATATCCGTTTCTATATTATCTACCAGGCTCGACATCATACCGGTAAGGAAGATAAAAATGCCCGTCTGCTGCCCTATTAAAAAGATAGAGATAACTACCCCAAATAAAGCGCCTATGCTTTTGGGTTTATCGTAAACAATAAATCGAATGGCAGTTTTAAACATGGCTATAACTACTTGCTGTGTGTTAAATCAATCACTGCCTCTACCCTTGAGTTGATAAGCAGGTTAGCCGCACCGGTAATGCGTATGCGCACCTCGCGCACGCGCCTGTCTTCCATATTCCCGCTATCATCACTAAAAAGTGATTTCTTTTTAAGATATGGGCTAAGGTAAACCACCTCACCTTCAGCCAGTTTATCGTCACTACCCTGCGTGCGCAAAATTGCCTTTTGTCCCAGCTTTAACTTGTTTACCCAAAGCTCATCTACCTCGCACATTACACTCAGCGGCGAGTCGGGGGCAAAATCAAAAAGAGGTTTTTCGGTAGTAGCCGCACTGCCCTCGGTTAAATCCATGGTAAGCACCACCCCATCTGATGGAGCTTTTACCTTACGGCGTTCGGCATCTACCGTAGCCACCTTTGCATCAGTCGCTATCTCGTTAAGTTTGCTTTGCGCGCTGGTAAGGGCTGCGCTCAACCTGTCTGCATCCATTGCCGCCTGGTCGTAATCAGCTTTTGCGTTGTCCAGGTTCTGTTTTGTTTCGGCACCTTGCTCAAATATCTTTTGTAGCCTCTCGTACTTCGTTTTCAGGTTAGCCGACTTAAGTTTTGCTGTGTTTATCTGTGCCTGCACATTCTGTATTTCGGCATTTTGCGTAGCCACTTTAGCGTTGATTTGGGCCAGTTTTGCATCTTCATAATCGTGTACAAACTCAATCAGCAACTGCCCTTTTGTCACAGTATCGCCGGCATGCACATATATCTTTTTCACCACGCCGTTAACCTCACTGCCTATGGCTGTAATCTTAACCTCTGGTTCTACCC
>DATGXP010000896.1:0-5023 GCA_035298845.1 Chitinophagales bacterium | reverse complement strand
ATGGCTATAGGAACAGGCATATATAATGGCAACAGCAATACAGTAGCTATAGGCAATTCAAGTGTTACATCCATTAATCTAAGTGGTGCTACATCTACCAGCAATGCGCTCACTGTGGGCACCAACAGCACCAACGGAAACGGCGCATACCTTACCAAAGGCGGCACCTGGACTAACGCATCTGATAGAAATCTGAAGGATAACATTATGGCCCTGGACCCGGCTAGTATACTTAAAAAAGTAGCTCAGCTACCTATTAGCAAATGGAAATATACCGGCACCGAAGAGTATCACATAGGCCCAATGGCTCAGGATTTTTATGCCCTGTTTAATGTAGGCGAGGATGACCGCCGCATAAGCAGCATAGACCCAAGTGGTGTAGCTCTTTCGGCTATACAAGCGCTGAACCAAAAAGTAGAAGAACAACAAAAAATTATCGAGCAGCTTTTGATAGAGCTAAAAGCTATAAAGGCGAAGTAAATTCAGTTTAGCAAAACATTTAACCGGTGACCTTTGTTCATTAGAATAGAGGGGGCCGGTTTATTTTTTATGTACCGTCCGGTTTTGCTCTTTACTCCTTTGCAAAAAAACTATTACTTCACCTCGCAAAACAGAAGCTATGGGGAAATTTGAAAACAAAGTAGTTTGGATAACAGGCGCATCATCGGGCATTGGCGAAGCATTGGCCTACACATTTGCCAAACAAGGTGCTAAGCTGGTATTATCTGCCCGCCGCGAAGAGGAACTACAGCGTGTAGCAGCAGCCTGTAACTTACCGACGGCCAATTACCTTATCCTCCCTTTTGATGTATCTAAATACGAAGAGGCCGAAGCTAAAACCAAGGAAGTAATTAACCGGTTTGGGCAAATAGATATACTGGTGAACAATGCCGGGCTAAGCCACTGGAGTAAGATAAAAGACATGGGCATGGATGTGTTGAAAAAGATTATGGACACTAATTTTTTAGGTGGAGCTGCACTTACCAAGGCGGTGCTACCCTCTATGCTGGAAAAGAAGAAGGGGCAAATTGTGGTTATATCCAGCATACTGGGCAAAATAATTACGCATAAACAAGCTGCTTATAATGCCAGTAAGCATGCTATCCATGGTTTTTTTGATACGCTACGTGCAGAGTATGGCAGCGAAGGAATTAAGGTGCTGATAGTTTGCCCCGGGTTTGTAAATACCAACGTGGCCAAAAACTCGCTGGATAGAAACGGAAATCCTATAGGCCGCAACAACAAAATGATAGAGAACGGCATTGACCCTATGACATTAGCCAGCGATGTGCTAACGGCTATTGATAGTGGGAAAGAAGAGATTTTACTTGCCGGAGCCAAAGAAAAATTCGGGGTCTGGATGAAGCGTTTTGCTCCAGGTTTGTTTTCAAAATTCATTGCAAATAACAAGCTGGCTTAACATACATCCAAAATTCATACAAAATGACCTATATATTTTTACAGGCTTTATCATGTAAAACAGCCTCTGAAAAGCGTATTAACTGCTTGATTTTAAATTTTTAATGAAAATCTAACACATTTTAATCTAAAATTAACAATGCGCCAACTGCAAGGAAGTATATTGCGCGCATGTTATATGTATTGAATTTATTACGTATTTTATTCTGCGCTAAAGAGGTTAAAAACAACAAAAACAGCACCCCTGTATTTTTTTCAATTTTCGTCTTTTGTTTCGCAACTATGGGCTTGCAAGGCCAGATTTTTTCCAACCTTAACCTGGCACCTCCTTCTGTAGAAGGCCGGAAAAATTCACCTCATAATTCACGCATTCAGGCATTGCCTGTAAGTTCGAAAGCAGCAATACCTACAGTAAATTTTACTGGCAATAAAGTTATTGGGTTAAATCAACGGACCATAGAGAACCCAACCAACAAATCTATCAGTTTCAGATTTTCAAATTTAGCCCAGACCGACTCACAATTTATTGCTGATTATATATGGGATTCGATACAAAACCCCAGCGATACCGAACAGACAAAACTGGATATTGTACGAGCTTGTGTACGTTTTGTTAAGTCGCGAAAAAACTATACCAACAGGGCGCATATTTTTGGCGGGCAATGGCAGGACACCCTCTTGTATAAAAAAGAACACTCGCTAATAGGCAGAATATACTCTACCTATTCTACCCAATGTGGTAACAGTGCTCAACATGCGCGGGCTATACAGTTGTACAAAACCCCGTTTTTTAAACACGACGACTTTAGGCATGTAGATGTTCCTAATCATGAATTTATTGAAACCCGATTGTGGAATTACTACGCCATGACTGACTATGATGTGGCCTCTTATGGATTTATGTTTGAAAATCCGAACTCCCCCAACGGATTTGCCAGTTTTGAAGATGTAAGAAACGATACGTTATTGGTAAATGAAAAGTACCTGGAAAATGGCCAGGATTTCAATCCTTATGTAACGCGTTCAAGCTACCGTGAAACACTTTCAGAATCGCCGGCAAACGTGTATATAAGTACTGAAGGGGCGCCGCCGATAGAATTGAATGGAGAGTTTATAATACCAGCCTATTCGAAAATAACCACGAATTTTGCAGGCCCGATTTTTTTTCTTGATAGCACAAACCCGGCAAATATGCTGGCGCTTGCACAGGCGTTTGAGTTATCTGCGCAGGCCGAAAACAGCGGATGTATTCCCTGCATAACTGATTCGGTAAATAAAATCGTACAATCTTTATGGCACATTGATTCAACCGTTGCTGCTCTTTTATTAAACGGGTCATCGATGGTGCTTTACGACCCGCAAAATGATCAGGGTCGCGCTTACACCGAACTGTTTACTTATGAATACCCCAGAGATTCAACTCCTGCGTGGTTTTTGCATACCAACTCTGACGATACTTTGTGGATAGGTTGCAATAAAGACATTAAGATGCCGCTTTTTGTGTTGGAGGCCAGCAGAGGTTTAATTGGTGATACTTTTATCGCCCAAAACGCTGTGTTCCCACTGTGGAATCCTGGAAATACAGCAAGCATTTTGACCTACAAAGAAGTGAATTACCTGGAAGAAGGTTTTTTGTTACCCGGCAGACACACTACTAAACTATCGGTTAATGCAAACCTGATTGGAAATTTCAACGAATGGAATATTTCGGGTGGCGATAGCCTAAAAATAACAACCACTTATATACCCTTATCTACCGATACAATAACCACATCAGTAAAAACAATTACCCCTGCTACATCTGACTTACTATATTACTGGACAGACAGTGAGAAGTTATATGTATCTGCTAACTGCCAGCTGGTAAACATGCTGGGGCAAACAATACTAAACTTGCCGGCGGGAACAACCGATTTGGGTTGGGTTGCCCGAGGCACCTATGTGCTTTATCCATACAGGAAACAAATACTGGTGAGATAATAAATGACTGCCCTTCTGTTACACGAAGTTATTTCTGCCGTAAGTGGGATTTGCTTATTCTTGTAGTATAGCAAATAACAATGGCAAAATTTTACTCTAAAGAAAATCTCCGATTTGTTCTTCATGAAGTATTGCATGTAGAAGACTTATGTAAGCTCGATTATTTTAAAGAGCATACATCTGCAAACTTCGATATGATAATAGAAGCGGCCGATTCGCTTTCTACCAACCACCTTCAGCCTATATTGGTAGAAATGGACCGCAACCCACCCCGTATAGAGAATGGCCGCATAAAGGTACACCCCCATATGCGCGGACTGATGAAAAAGTTTGGCGAAGACGGCTGGATAAACATGAGTGCCCCCCATGAATTTGGCGGGCAACAAGTGCCCTTTACTGTATTACAGGCTACCGGTTTTATTATGGCCGCGGCCAACTACGGAGTTATGGCTTATCCCTTTTTAACCAATGGGGCAGCCCACCTGATAGAAACCTTTGGCGTAAAAGAATTGCGCGATGCCTACCTGGGCAAAATGTATGGTGGCGAGTGGCAGGGTACTATGGCACTTACCGAGCCACAGGCCGGAAGTTCGCTTACCGATGTAACTACCAGTGCTAAACCAACTGACAACGGCTACTATCTATTAAAAGGACAAAAAATATTTATAAGCTGTGGTGACCACGATGGGGTAGACAACATAGTACACCTGATGCTGGCACGCATAGAAGGTGCACCTGCTGGCACCAAAGGTATTTCGCTATTTGTAGTACCGCGTATGCGGCCAGAGAATGGTGAGCTGATATTTAATGATGTAAATACTGCGGGCATCTTTCATAAGATGGGTTACCACGGCGCTCCCATTGCGCACCTGATAATGGGAGAAAGCGATGATTGCCGCGGCTACCTGGTGGGCGAACCGCACAAAGGATTGAGCTATATGTTCCAAATGATGAATGAGGCACGTATTGGCGTAGGCCTGCAGGCTACGTCTATTTCATCGGCTGCTTACTATAACTCGCTGGAGTATGCCAACGTGCGATTGCAAGGCCGGAAAATAACCGAGAAAGACCCGCTTAAACCGCAGCTACCTATTATACAACACGCCGATGTAAAGCGTATGCTGCTGTTTCAAAAATCGATAGTAGAGGGCTCTCTGGCGCTGGCTATGCAGGCTTGTATGTATCTCGATTTATCGAAAACTGCCACCGGTGATGTAAAAGAGGATAGTTTCCTGAAACTTGAATTGCTTACACCGGTAGTAAAATCATACCCTGCTGAGATGAGTATCCTTTCTACCAGCACGGGCTTACAGATATTTGGCGGCTATGGTTTTACCAAAGAGTATATGGCCGAGTTGTTTTTCCGCGAAACGCGGATACACACTTTGCATGAAGGCACTACCGCTATACATGGTATGGACTTACTGGGCCGCAAACTTTCTATGCAGGGCGGCAAGGGTGTGCTGTTGTTGTTTCAGGAAATTATGGGCGATATAGAGAAAGCGCAGAAGCACGATTCGTTGGTAAAGTATGTAGCTATACTATCTCAGCGCCTGGTAAAATTACAGGAGCTTACCATGCACCTGATGGGCGTGGCACAGGCAGAAGGTGCCGAGGTGTTTTT
>DATGXP010000895.1:0-2090 GCA_035298845.1 Chitinophagales bacterium | reverse complement strand
TAAAAGCACCGCCAGCCTGGGCTAAGCGCAATAATGTGGCTAATGCATTGCTAATAGGCGGCCTTGGGTTCTCTGAGTTTAACTCGAACATACTGGTGCAGATAGCGTTGTTCTTTTCTAAGGCAGGTGCATTTGTATTCGGCAGCGGATTGGCAATAGTGCCATTTTTGCATAGTGGAGTAGTTACACAATACCATTGGCTGAATGAGCACCAGTTTCTGGACGCAATAGCAGTAGCAATGATAACACCAGGCCCGGTAGTTATTACAGTCGGTTTCATTGGCTACCTGGTAGCCGGGTTTCCCGGTGCCCTGGTTGCAGCCACTGCCACTTTTTTGCCTTGTTATCTATTTACCATAATACCAGCCCCTTATTTTAAAAAATATGCAAAGAATCCATCTCTCAAAGCATTTGTTGATGGCATCACTGCTTCGGTGATAGGTGCTTTAGCCGGTGCTGTATTGGTAATAGCATCGCGGTCTATTATAGATGTTCCGTCTGCTTTTATTGCGCTGGGTGCCTTGCTGGGGCTTATCTACATAAAAAAACTACAAGAGCCGTATGTTATACTAATAGCAGCAGTAGCAGGGATATTATTGAACCTGGTAAGTGTTAGTGTTGCTAATGTTTAGTTCGCATTTACCATTGATGGAATGTCAAAATTAGAAGCAGCCTCTACAACTTGTTGCGCTATATACTCCGGTGCGTGCATGTCAAGGTTTTTTACAATTTCCTGTACCGGAGATAGCAACGACATAGCCCACATTACCTCTTCCGATACGTTGTCGTTCAAATGCACTTTCAGGCTAGAGAGAAAGGTTGTGTAAAATTCGAACTTAGCCGCCTTTTCTTCGGCAGTTAAATCAATTTGTTGGTCAAGGTGTTTTTTTATACGCTCAAATATTTGAGCTTTCATTTCTTCCGTTGGCCCAATTTCCAGTTTTAGTTTTTCTACAACTATTGGCCGTGCTACCTGTTCTTCTATAGTGGGCTCGCTTTGTTTTATACCTAGCAGGCGTAACCACTTTCCAAAACCTTTTCTGCGGTGTTGATATCCTATAGGGTCTTCTATTTTTTCCCAGCTATCCAGTAGCAGCTGTTTATCTTTTTTTGTCCACGATGTAAAATACTTAACATACAGGGGGTCGCCGAAATAAAAAGAAAACGCTCCCTTACGTGCCACACGTATAGCTTCAAGTACTTCTATCAAAGCAAGGAAACGTTCTTTCCGCTTTGCGAGAGTACTTTCCAGTCCTTCCCAATGACCCAAAATTGGCGATAACGTAGTTACAATACCTGGCCGGTCGTGCAAGTATTTAGCATTAGGCCCAAACGAGTTTGCTGTAACATGGCTTAATACATTTGGGTTTTTTACAAACCATTGTAATGTTTCATCAAAATCGGCGTCTGTTTCTGTAGGGTATCCGTATATTATCCAGCTTTCGGTTTTTATACCCTCGTTGGCAAACATGCGGCACATTTTATCTGCATCGTCGTAGCGCGATGATTTGCCCATTTCCTTCTGCACCCGTGATGAAAAACTTTCGACACCCAATGACACTCTTTCCATACCACTTAATCGCAGCTTGTGTAAAAAAGGCTGTGTAATCAAACGCTCGACACGTGTGCCGTATACGCTCCAGGGCATTACCAAACCTTCCGCCATTACAAGGTCGCAATACTCATCCAACTGGCGCAGTGTTTTACTGGATATAAGCGAGTCGTCGTTAAACATGTACTCCTTAATGTTGTACTTGTTTACATTGTGTTTCAGCTCTTCAAACACATTGCGGCCAGTGCGCGAACGTTGGGTAAGGTGGTTCCACTTGTTTTCGCAATAGTTGCAGTTAAGTATGCAACCTCTCGAAAATAGCAATGGTAACTTATGTGGTGATGGATATAATTTGCGGTTAAAATCGGTAAAATCCGGATAGGGGATAGTGTCTATATTTTGTAATGCGGCCGGGCCTGTATAAACTAACTCTTCCGGCCCCACTTTCATCCAAAGCTGTTTCAGCTTGGTAAAATCGCCCTTGCTTTCGTAGCATTTTACAAATTCTACAAGCGCAACTTCGCCCTCACCCTCTATC
>DATGXP010000894.1:0-9179 GCA_035298845.1 Chitinophagales bacterium | reverse complement strand
GGTAGCTGTTTATCGCTCATGGCGGCATACAGCGCCTGTAACACCGCGCGGTTCTCGGTAAACTGTTGGGCGCTTTTTAAAGCACCGTTAACGGATAGGCGGAACGACTCCTGCAATACCGGGTTGTAAAACATGCTGATGGGTGGTGTTTCTTTTACTGCAAAAGCAGTATCAACCGGCCCCTTGCCCTCCATACCAAACTCGGTAAGCGCTTTACCGGTTAGCTTTTGCGCTTTATAGTTTAATGCGGGTGTAAAGCCCGCTGGTATAGTTACCGCTATCATGGCATCCTTAGTGTGCATGGTATCGGTAAGCTGTTTATCGGTAAGCGCAGGGTTGGTTTGCTGAATATCGAACATGCCAATCTTTTGCAGGGCATCTATAAACTGCGCGCTGCTTTCGCCGGTATCGCGGTTGCAGACCAACATAGGCACGGTGTTGTCGTTTATCATCTTCATACCGCTGTTCTGTATGCTGGTAATAACCACCACCAGCAGCACGGGCATAAGGAACATAACCGCCAGTGCTGCCTTGTCGCGCAGCATAATGCGTAGTTCTTTTAGTATGGCGGTATATAGTTTATACATGGACCTCACCCCTCTGCCTTTCGGCATCTCCCCTCTCCTAAAGGAGAGGAGAGAACCACATGGGGTACTGTGGTTTAATTATTTTATTGAATACAATTTAGTTTTACGAATCCCTATACGAATGCCCGGTTAAGCTTAAAAACAATCCCTCTAATCCATCCTGCTGGTGTTCTTTCAGCAGAGTTGGCAAATCATTTTTAGCTACAATTTTTCCCTCGTCAATTAAAGCCACCTGGGTACATAATGATTCCGCCTCACTTAAATGATGCGAGGTATAAATTAAGGTAGTACCTGCAGCGTTTAACTCTTTTAGGTATTGAATAATAGCATGGCGGCTTTGCACGTCTACACCGGTAGTGGGTTCATCTAAAAACAAAATTTTGGGACGATGAATAACACCAATAGCAAGATTGACGCGGCTTTTCATGCCTCCTGAAAATTTTGAAACGGATTTGTCGGCCACATGACTAAGGCCAAGCACATTCAGCAATTCTTTGGTGCGTTCATTTGTTTCACTACGGTTTAGCCCTGCCCATGCGCCAAAAAATTCGAGGTTCTCGGCCGGTGAAAGTTCAGGATAAAGCGAATGGTGCTGCGGCACAAAGCCAAATAATTTCTTTACCAAGTTTTCTTCAGTAGTAATGTTTTTGCCCAGCACCTCAATAGTGCCGCTAACCGGTTGAAGTACGCCGGTCATTAAATTCATCAGGGTAGTTTTGCCGGCACCGTTGGGGCCAAACAAACCAAAGCGCTCACCCAGTGCCACGTTGAAGTTAAAATCCTTCAACACTACACCCGAGTTTTCGGCATACTGAAAGTTAAGGTCGCGAATATTGATTGCCGGAGCTTCCATCTTCAGTGCTGCGTACTAATAAGCAGCTTCTATTTTCTTTAATAAAGCCTCGGTTTCTTCTGTTTTTTCTCCGGCCGCTTTGCCCAGCTCAATAGCTTTTTGAGCATATTTTTTTGCATCGGCATATTGCTTGCCTTTGTATAACAGCGCTGCATAGGTATCGGTACTTGCATAGTCAGGCTTTTCATCTATCCGGGGTTTCATCCAGCCAATAGCGCGCTGCACAATTTCTAAATCGCCACAGCTTTCGTAAATAGTCCAGGCCCATCCGTTTATCCTCTCCAGCCCCGTAGCATGTGTTGCTATATGGTTGTCTGCCTGTTTGGCATACATAGTCCAATCGCCAACACCTTTATAATAATCAAACCTGAATGCCTCTTTGGTTTCTTCTTTGTTTGCTATCAGGTATTTATCTACAAAATCAAGCACCAACCCCAGCTCTTCTTTACTTTTATTTTTAATGGCCGATTTAAGTTTGCCGTTTGCCTGGCCAGCCACTACTTCTTCTATTTCTCCTTTGCCGTATAGTTGCTCATACTTTGCCCTGTTCTCTACCAGGTTTAAAAAGTACTTGTTATTGAGTAGCGATGAAAATATCACCATTACACTATAATTAACTTCGCTATACAAATCGCTTTGGTTAGCCAGGAAGCCATTTACAGTAGCCGAATCAGAAAATTCTCTTTTGCCTTTGCCGCCAAAGTTCTTTTTATAAAAATCAGGGAAAGGAAGTTCTACCTTTTCGGACATGCCGGCGTAGCCGGGGCTTTCTTTTTTATTCAACGATTTTTTTAACTCTTCGATAAACTCCGGAGCAGGACGGTAGCCCGAAAACTTGTTTACCAATTTGCCGTCTGGTGAAAAAACCAAAAAAGACGGGAAGCTACGCACCCGGTATTTCATGGCTACATCTACCCCGTAGTTATGCTCCATTTCGAGTTTAAGCGATACAAAGTTGGCGTTCATAAAATCAACCACAGCTTTATCTGGAAAGGTTTGCTTATCCATTACCTTGCACCAGTAGCACCAATCGGTATAGGCATCTACAAAAAGGTATTTGTTACTTTTCTTTGCTTCGGCGCGGGCTTTCTCCCAGTTATTATCTATAAACTGAACTTTATCCTGTGCCTGTGTAGTAAGCCCAAACAGAAGTAGCAAGGCAAAAAGAGATTTATTCATATCAAAAAGCTTTTGTCAATATTACGAAAAGAGAATACCTCATCCTAAATCCTTCTCTTAAAGGAGAAATACTTTAACAGCCAGATTCTTACCACTTAATTTTATACAGCGCCTTAAATGCTTCTTTCTCTTTATCGGCAATATTTAAAAGCATATCGCCCATTACATTAAAATCCTGCTGGGTGGTAAGGCGTCCCTTGTAGATGCCCGATGCCTGCACCGATGAAGCGCGCCATAGGTCGCCGATGGCGGTAAACTGTTTAGAAATTTCCAGCAGCTCATCGCGCTTAACAAACGGGTGCGCCTGTTGCAAAAAGGCGGCATATACAAACCTGAAACCTGCACCACCGGTGCCAATCTCCTCGCCCATGCGAACCAGCTGCGCCAGGTAAATACCCCCACGGCGCGGGCCAAGCGCTTCGCGCCATGTTTTAATACGGCCTGCTGTAAAGCGTATACCGGCCACGCCTAAAATAGGCACCGGTGTTTCGGTCATAAACCAGGAGGCGTGTTTAATACCCTTGATGATTGCTTTGCTTATCTGCGCTTCGGTAATTGCGCGGCCCTCTTTAGGAAAATAAATTTGCCCGTTGGGCGCTAAAGCGCCTTTTGCAAAACGGACGCGCTCCAGGTCTGGTGCAGAAATAGTGGTAACGGTTTCCATTACCGGGTCGCTTACCTTATAGGTATCGCCCTCTTTGCCATATACCACGAGGTTGTGCGCGTTGAAGTGGAAACGAAACTCTTTAGGAAAGTAGGTAAGATGATATACCCCTACCTGGCATCCGGCAGGCTGGCCTTTGGCCAGGCAATCATCTAAAAATTGCTGTGCTTTTTCTTTACTGCTAAATGTTTTTCGCTCTACCGGTACACCTAAGGCCTTGCAGGTGCGGCTAAAAATTTGCCCAGGCATAGTGCGAAAAGAAATTGCAGGGCCCCCGCTTATTTTTAAAAACGGAATGTGTATGTAAAATATACCAGCGCCAATACCAAAGGCTAATGGCTCGGTTATCTGATGCATGCCGGCATACCTTAGCAGGTTAGTAGTTACACCGTTTTCGCAGTGGGCGGCCTGTATGTGCTCGAAGTTTAACTCCATTACGCTTTGCGGTTGATTACGACCTCACCCCTCTGCCTTCGGCATCTCCCCTCTCCTAAAGGAGAGGATAGAACCACCAGAGTAAGTTAGGCCGGTATCTGTTTTAAGTATGTTCTTTAAAATTTTTTAGTTCCTCTACGCTAATACTAAATGCCTCGGCATACTTCTGCAGTTTTGCATCGGATAGCTTTGCGAATACAGATGGTTTTAAATGGCGCTTAACGGTCCATTGCCAAAAACCAGTGTAGGCGGCTATAATAGGCAGGTCCATCATGTTTAGTTCCATATAAAACAAAATAGGGCTGGCCTCACCGGATTTTACTTTTTCGCGGGCATTGGCCGTGCGTGCCTGTGCTTCTTCCCAGGTTATGCCTAAGGCATCTGCCTTAATTTGCCAGCCGCGGCTTAACCCGGTCGTATACTCACCTTTTTCGTCAACGGCATAACAAACCTCTTTGGTAAATTTATCGAGCGGGCTTGGGTCTTGTGGAATTTCGCTTTGCTTCATTCGATTAGGCTGATTAAATGCAATTGATTAATGGATAATGCAAATACATAGAGGCAAAATAAAGAAAAAACGAATCGGTGTAAGCGCGGCATTTATCTGTGAGATCTAAACAGCGTGACTGTTTAACAAACGGTGAGATAAGCATATACATAGGCAAAGCGGGCACTTTCGGGTACCATCAATAACAGCTTTTGGCCTTTTTGTAATTTGCCTTTAGCAAGCAATTCATCTATCATTAAATAAACAGAACCTGCACCTACGTTGCCTACCTGGCTAAGATTGCTAAACCATTTTTCCTGGGGTATGCCAATACCATTCTCTTCCAGCTTTGCTGCTATCTTTTTACGGAAAAACTCGCTGCTTATATGCGGCAGAAACCAATCGAGCTCCGCCATATTCAGGGCCTTCTTCTCTATTATGCCTTTCAACGTTTCGTAGCCAAGCTCAACTATGTGTTTATCCAATAGCTTAACGTCCTGTTTCATAGCAAATATCGATTTGCCGGTAATTTCTTCGGCTGTATATTCCATGTAGCTCTGCAGGGTGCCATCGGGCAACTTATCGCAACCCTGGTACATACATGTATCTATCATGTGTGCATAGCTGGCGCTTTCCATCCACTCTATACGCAACGATACCCCTTCCTCGTTTTTTTTGTCAGATACCAGAAAGGCACCTGCACCGTCCGATAACATCCAGCGTAAAAAATCTTTCTCAAAAGAGAGGTATGGGTTATTCTCCATATCTGCCAGGTTGCGGGCTTCTTCTTTAAAGCTATCGGCACACATCAGGCGCGAGGTGCGCTCTGAACCGGCGCTTACGGCAGTTTGTACATCGCCGCTACGGATAGAAAGAAAAGCATATTTAAGTGCCTGTAAGCCGGCACAACAATTTCCGGCCGGTGTAAGCACTTCTATCGGGCCTGTTTCTGGCAGCCAGCCATGTACCATTACACCATGCGAGGGCATAACCTGGTCGGGCGATGAAGTGCCTGCTGTAAGTAATTGTACGGTTTTTAGTTCCTCCGGATTGTCTTTAAAAAGTTCGCGAACAGCTAAAGAAACCATTTGCGCATTGGTATGTGTAGCCTTGCCGCCCTTCTCCAAAGCATAAAAACGGCGTTTAATGCCGTTGTTTCTAAGCACAATAGCGCGCGACTTACTGGACCTGCCATTTATTAACCCCAAATAGCTTTCCATCTCCTCATTAGCCACAGGGCTATTGGGAAAGAAATGGGCGGCACGGTTTATATATACTTCTTTAAACGACATTCAAGGGTTGATTAAGGGCACCTCATTTTTAAAGAGGTGCGAACATACATATTTAAGCGATATGTAGATACTTTTGAAAATACAGAAGCCACCACTACCTTCTTATAAATGAGATTAATCATTCTTCTAAAAGCCGCAATTAATACTTTAGCCTTTTAAAATTACCCTACTAAACAAATTTGTGATTAGTTTGTTCTGGTTGTGGAATAGAACACCTTGCCTGCTATGCGTAAAAAAATTCTGGTTTTATATTATACACAAACCGGCCAACTGGCAGATATTGTGAACTCATTTTTATCGCCGTTTAGCCCGCAGGATGTATCGATAGAAACGGTACGTGTAAAACCGGTGAAGGACTTTGATTTTCCGTGGAACTCAGAGCGCTTTTTTGAGGCTATGCCAGAGAGTGTTTTAGCCATACCAGCCCCGCTACAGCCTTTTGAATTAAAAGAATCGAATTACGATTTAGTTGTATTTGCATATCAGCCCTGGTATTTATCGCTAAGCATACCAGCCAACTCTATTCTGGCAGTGCCGGCTGTAAAAGCGGTGTTGAAAAACACACCTGTAGTTACCCTTATAGGCGCCCGGAATATGTGGATCAGCTCGCAGGAAAAACTTAAAAAAATACTGAAAGAAGCAGGGGCCAAACTGGTAGGGAACATTGCTTTGGTAGATAAAAACAATAACCTGGCGAGCGCACTGACCATTTTACACTGGATGATGAGCGGTAAGAAAACGCGATATTTGGGCGTGTTTCCGTTGCCGGGTGTGCAGGATGAAGATGTAAAAAGGGCTGCCGTTTTTGGCCAGACGGTTTTGGAGCATTTGCAAAAAGGCAATTTCGACAGTCTTCAATCTCAATTAGTTAAGCAGCAGGCGCTGGAGGTAAAGAAGGATTTGATGTTTATAGAAGAGCGGGCACCGCGGCTTTTTTCTATTTGGGCAAATATTATTGTTAAACGAAAGAACCGAAAGGCCTGGTTGGTTGTTTTCAAGTATTACCTGTTATTTGCATTGTTTATAGTAGCACCTATAGTGTTGACTATAAACGCTGTTTTTTTCAGGCCGTTTTTTGGTAACAAGGTAGCCCGGAAAAGAGAGTATTACCTGGGGCTGAGAGAAACGAAGGAATAAGAGCTGTTTTTTAATTTGTAACTGAACCCTTAAAATAAATGAGCGAGAAACATTACGACGTAGTAGTATTGGGTGGGGGGCTTGCAGGCCTTGCACTATCTATACAATTAAAACTGGCTAAGCCTGATATTAAAATACTGGTGATTGAGCGACGCAAAAGTGTAGCACCAACATCTGCACACAAAGTGGGCGAAAGCACGGTAGAGCTTGCCAGCTATTACCTGCGCCATACGCTTGGGCTAAAGGATTACCTCGAGAAACATGAACTACCTAAGTATGGCCTGCGTTTCTTCTTTAAATCGCACACTAAAGATGTAATAGAAAGCCGTGTGGAGCTTGGCCCACGCAAATGGCTATATACGCCCAGCCATCAGCTTGACCGCGGAACACTGGAGAACCACATGGCTGAAAAAACGGCCGGCCTTGGTACCGAGTTCTTGCTTAACGCTGTGGCTAAGGATGTTGAATTTGGTAAAGACCAAAGCACTGTAACCTATACGCACAATGGCGAGGATGTGAAAGCCACCGCCCGTTGGGTGGTAGATGCTACCAGCCGCAATAGTTTCTTAAAACGCAAGTTTGATTTTGCCAAACCAATGGAACACCATATAAATGCGGTTTGGTGGAGGCTTAAAGGTGTGATAGATATAACCAACTGGAGCGATAACGAAGAATGGCGTAACTACCCGCAGGTAAAACTGCGCTACCTTAGCACTGTTCACTTTCTGGATAAAGGTTACTGGGTATGGGTTATTCCGTTGGGAAGCAAAAACACCAGTATAGGTATAGTAGCCGACCCGGCAATACATCCGTTTGATACGTTTGATACGTATGAAAAATCGATGGAGTGGTTGAAGGTGAACGAGCCGCTGTGCTATAAAATGCTGGAGCCGGAAACGCCGAACAAAATGGATTTTAAAATACTGAAGCACTTTGCCCACCACACCGGTAGGTTATATGATGGCGGAGAGCGCTGGGCTGTAACCGGAGAAGCAGGTGCTTTTCTTGACCCGTTCTACTCACCGGGCAGCGATTTTATATCGATGAACAATACCTGGTTAAGTGATTTGATACTACGCGAGTTGGGTGGCGAGGATGTACAGTTCCGTGCCGAGATATATGAGCAGACCCATTTAGCATTAATTGATAGCTGGATTCCTATTTACCAGAACAAATACCTGCTGATGGGTAACGCACAGGTAATGAGCACCAAGATACTTTGGGACTGGGCCATCTACTGGGCTGTGCCTTGCCTGATGTTTACCAACAAGGCATTTACCGATTTGCGTATGCTTAAGCAATTGTTTGTTGCACCTACTTCGCTTGGGCAAAAATTCAGGAAGCTGCATAACCAGATGCAAAAGCTGTTTATGGACTGGCAACCATACGATACCGAAATATTTGAGCGCAAGTTTGTTGACCCTATCGACCTTAGCTACATGCTCGATTTTCAGTCGAACATTAATACGCAATACGGCGATAAACTACTGGAACAGATTGGCACAAACATGAGCATACTTGAAAAAGTAGCTGCCGAAATTTTCCGTCGTGTGAGTCACCACGCTAAGGGAACACCGGTAGATATGCCGGTAGACCCTTACACTATGGACCTGGAAAACCCGCAACCGGTGGCCGAAGGCACTAACATACCACGCGATGAAAAGGTTATACGCGATGTAGATGTATTGTGGTTTTACCCTAAAGTAGAGATGGAAGAGATGGCGTAAAGCCTTTCCGGTTTTATAAAAAGCGCTAAGTGTTATACATAACTTTAGCGCTTTTGTTTTTATAATCGTGATATAAAAGTATAGCCTTGGAAAACAGCGTAGTGCAAAAAATGGATAGTATTCAGGATACGTTTTTACGTATTCAGGATGTTTTTTTTCAATCGCCGGACTGGCGGGCCAACATAAAAGACCTGCATGATTCAAACCTTGAGTTCAGGTCTATTGCATATGAGTCAGCATCAATGAGCATTGCCCTGCTTGATTTAAAAGAAGGAAACCAATTGCGGAACTGGCTGGAGTTTTTAAATGAAGTGGCGCACGCACATGCCACACAGGTACATGTGGGTTTGGGTTGGGCGCTGGCGCAGTCGCTTACACCGCCTATGGATTATTTACCATTGTTGGAGCCTATGCAACGATACCGTGTGTTGGATGGGTATGGTTACTATGAAGGTATTTTCCGCCGAAGGAGAAGCATTATAAACCACCTTAAGTTAAAACTGCCGGATGCCACCGCCTCGGGTGCGCTTGACCAGGGTATTGGCCGAAGCCTGTGGTATAACAGCAAGGGAGATATAACAGCCGCCAAAACAACCTTAGAAACATTTGCCCCTGAACGCCACGCCGACCTATGGCGCGGGCTTGGTATTGCTATTGCTTACGTTGGGGGATGTAATGAAGAAACCTTGCGCAATATTTTTATTGCGGCGGGCACCTATCAAAAACAACTTGCCACCGGTGCCGCTATGGCGTTAATAAGCAGGCACTATGCGGGGTTTGTATCCGCCGACACAGAATCAGTTTGCACAGTGTGGTAT
>DATGXP010000893.1:0-4495 GCA_035298845.1 Chitinophagales bacterium | reverse complement strand
GCTCATCGTATTTCTTTTTAGAAACCAGGCAGCTGGATAGCGATAGAATAAGCAGGGCACAACAGGTCAGAATAAGGTTCTTCATCGTAAATATTTGTTTGCGGCTAAGGTAGGTAAGCCCACCCGCCCCCGCGGGCAATTACTCACCCCCCTTTTGTGGAAGTATGGTTTAGTAAACAAAAACCCTAACAGAAATGTATGGGGTATATTGTTTAACAAAACACTCAGTACTTAATTATGTCTATTTTGCTCGTAGGTTCTCCCTTCTCCTTTAGGAGAGGGGAGATGCCGAATGGCAGAGGGGTGAGGTTGTATTTTAACCATGCAACCATATAAAACATCCAATACCTCTATATTTAGTAAAAAACCTTTATTTTAACTCCCAGTATCTAAACCCGTTTTTGCATGAAGAAGCTTTCCTCTTTTCTGGTTCTGTCGGCATTTGTAAGCGGTGCCTTTGCACAAGCCTTGTTCAACAACAATGGCGCAGATATTTATGTAAAAGATGGCGCGCTGATGGTGGTTAAAACCAACTCGCTTTACAACAATCAAATTGCAGGTGCAGGTATATTGGATAATGCCGGAACTATCATTGTAGAAGGCAACGTGACCAACGATGGGGCTATCAACGCGGCGGGCGATACTATCCGCTTAAGCGGCAATTGGGTTAACAATGGTTTATACGCCGGCGCTGCCAGCTGGGTAGATATGAACGGCGGCAACCAGGATATTACAGGTACTGCAATTACTACTTTCAATAACTTAAACCTGGGCGGCGGTGCTACAATTAAGCGCCAGCAAAATATTAACGCAGAGGTAAACGGACTGCTGGCACTTAACGATGCCGAGCTGGCTACCGATGCTAACCAAATGCTGGTTAGCAATACCAATAACTCGGCTATTACCCGCAACAACGGCTTTGTGAGTTCGGTAGGTGCAGGCCGGTTGGCCCGCGCTACCAACCAGCCGGTGGCCTATACTTTCCCTACCGGTTCACCAAGCTATACCAATGCCCCGAGCATTTTCCGTCCCGTAGATTATACCCCTGCCAGCGGAGGTGCCAATACCTATGGCGCTATGGTGGTTAAGGGCGATGCTACGGCCGATGGATACAATGTAAATACCGTAGACGATTTACTGTGCAAGGTTAACCCGGTGTTCTATCACCGCCTATACCAAACAGCTGGCACCGATGCGGCTGCGCTTGCTATTTACTTTGATGCAGCTGCCGATGGCAACTGGACCGACCAGGCACACTGGGACTCCCCTAACCGCTGGAACTATATAGGCGCGCCTACTACGGGCAGCGGCTTTGGTTTGTCAGCTATCAACGTAGTCGGTGTAAGCGATTTTCAGCCAGAGCCTTTTGCTTTGGCGCGCAAAAAATTTACTGTGAACGCCGGGCCCGATGTAGAGATTAACCTGGGCGAGTCAACCACCTTTACACCCACTATATCAGCAGCTACCGTTGCCTCTTATACCTGGACACCTCCAACATCTTTAACCTGTGGCGATTGCGAGTCACCGGATGCTTCCCCATCTTTAACTACCGAGTATAAACTCACGGTAATAGACGATGCCGGTTGCACCGTAGCCGATTCATTACTGGTTACCGTGGCTAATCCCGAGTTACTGATACCTACCGGCTTCTCACCAAATGGCGATGGTGTAAACGATGTCTTCCGCGCGCTTAACAAAAACCTCTCTAAATACAAACTGCAGGTATATAACCGCTGGGGCGAGTTAGTGTTCGAGTCCGATAACTTTACCGATGGCTGGGATGGCGTTTACCAGGGCGTAAAACAACCACTGGGTGTATATGCCTGGCTGTGCGAGTACCAGTTTGATGGTGCCACCAAAGGCAAAACCGCTAAGGGTAATGTTACCTTAGTAAGGTAGTAATTCAATGTAGCAGGTTTTGGCTGTTTGGTCCCCCTACCTGAGAGTAGGGTTTCATTCTATATTAAACATAGAACGACGTCATTGCGAGGAGGTGCTCTGACCGACGAAGCAATCCCGCAACTACTGGCGGGTACGTAAAGCTAAACGTGCCCCTCCTGGATGGGGGATTGCTTCGTCATCCCGATCAAAGCATCGGGAATCCTCGCAATGACGCCATTTTTTTAGTTTATGTTCGGATGAAACAGTTCCCTTCTTGAGATGGGTGGCCGGTGGCTCTGCACCGGACGGGGTCTGTGGCTACTAGATCCTCCTCCGCATAAACAATTTACTAAAACCAGGCACGGGTTATGGCGTTCTATATTTGCCGATTAGCACCTTGTATTTGCCGGCCGCCTAGTAATTAGAGTTAGAAGTCTCTAACCCATACTGTGTTTCGCGGTGTATGTATAGCACAAAGCGGTAAGCCACATACGATGCCAGCGGCGCAAATATTACATCGGTGCTGTAGTGCACATGCTGCCAGGCTATTAGCACACCCACCATTATGGTAGATAAGCCAATCCACGATTTAATATACCGGTTCTCTACCAGCAGCATAAGCAGCACCAGCGCCGCCACATGGCCCGAAAAGAAAAGGTCCTTACTTACAAAGGTATCGGCCGTATGCAAAAACAGGTTGGCCATAGGGTCCCACAGCGGCACCATGCCCACCGGCGGCTCCAGCGCTACCAGGTAAATACTGGCTGTGCGGGCAAACATCATTATCGCAAACATTTGCAGCCCCTTAATAAACCTATCCGGGTAAGGCACTATAAACAGTATAGCCAGTATAAGCGACGAATACTCAAAAAAGAAAATGCCCAGCGAAAAATCCATGGGCGTAAGCAGGTTAAGCAACATATCATTCACCTGCGTGCCGGGCCTGTCCTGCCACACCCGCAGGCAATGAAAATTGTGCAGGTGCGCCACTACAAACAGCAGCAACGAAAACAACAGCTGGTTCCTGAAACTTTTAGAACCGCTTACGTTGCGCCAGGCCGTGGGGGTATGTCTTAATTCGTCCAGCATTATTCCAAAAATAGTAAAACCGTTTTAAATAACTAAGTGCGGGCTTTAGCCCGCCATCAAACAGAAAATATTCCGCTTATAAAATTGCCGTTGGTTTCAACCAACGGTATTGGCTGTTGAAGTCCCTCCTTCCAAACAATATAGGTTTTAGATAACGAAAGCGCCGGTATTTGTCCTCCGCTGGCGGCATGTGCGTCAATTCAAAGATAGCTTCCAGATATGATCTATTAGGCAAAGGCCTATTCGGGCTGCTCCACCGCCCCTTATGAAAACCGCCTTATAAATTTCCTTGAAGCCCGGCAAGAGATGAAAAAACTGTTTGAGGCCAGCAGATGTTCCAATATTATGCAGTAACTGGAATGCCGAGTTTTTTTTTCATGAGCCAGGGAAGGAAATTTTAGGCAGGTTTTCATACAGGGCTTGAGTTTTGCTCCACTTTTGGTCAAGCAAAAGTGGAAAATCTGGCAAGTAGCTCTTAAACACCAGCTATTGACCCTGAACTATCGGCCTGGTCTGTGTGTACACACTTTATCAACCAACGGGTCACGTTTTCCTTATCGAATACTTAAGCACACACAGCATCGATACATCATATACAAAATGCGATAGTATACTGCTTACCAGCCCAAAGTATTTATACAAATACCCCAAACCCGCCGATATAATAACCAGGAAAGCCCCGTAAATAACCAACCGGATGCTCAGCGGGCTTATTTCTCCATGCAGAAAAACAAACAATATAGCCGTGGGCCATATACCTATCAGCGGCTGTATACCCGCGCGAAAAAGCACCTCCTCGCCTATGGCCGTGCAGAAAGAATAGAAAACAATATTGGTAAACGAGGGGTTAATCTCCTGCAACATCTCCTCTAAAAACACGCGCACACTCTTAAACTGCTCGCCATTAATAAGCGCCACGGCCAGCAGGGCCGCCAGGCTGCCAAAAAACAAACCGGTAAGCGTTTGTATGTAATAGCGTTTGCCCCCCGTCAGGGTATCGCTCACATCACGCTCCTGCAGGTAGTGTATCAGCACTATACCTATGGCGCTCATACCGCCAAGTATCAACACGCTGAAATAGTACAAGCGCTTTTTATCGGGAACAATCACAGGGGCATTTTTGGTTAAGGGTTACAAATAAAAGCCCCTTTGGGCTTTTCTAAAACCACATTACTCCCAAATATAGTATTCTTGCCATTCCAAATAAATAATATGGCAGAACAGAAAAAAGTAACACCCGTGAGCGTCCTGGGCGAGTTTGGCCTTATAGAACGCCTGACCCAAAACCTGCAACATGTAAACCCCAGCACTGTAAAAGGTGTGGGCGACGATGCCGCTGTAATCAATAACGGCAACCAGCAAACCGTGGTAACTACCGACCTGTTGGTAGAGGGCATCCACTTCGATGTGATGTATACCCCACTAAAGCACCTGGGCTACAAAAGCGTGGTGGTAAACCTGAGCGATATATATGCCATGAACGCCACCCCTACGCAAATCACCGTGTCGCTGGCTATCTCCTCGC
>DATGXP010000892.1:0-4518 GCA_035298845.1 Chitinophagales bacterium | reverse complement strand
CCAGGGAATTACTAAATACCTGGAAGAGTTAAAAGACGACATACGCATGCAGCGTAATGTAGAAACAGGTTTTAAAAGTGGGTTTCCTAAAGAGGATATTAGTGAGTTGACAAAAGCAGTAAAGGAGTTAACGAAGGAATTGCAGCAACAGAAAAAAGGATGAACCCATGTTCAAAATATTTCGACTACCCATGTATTACCCCCGTGCATTGCGCGCGGTACATATATTATACATACTGCTTAAGTTTTTAGTTGTAAACTGGCTCAGTTCAACCACATTCACTTTTTGGCTGGTACCTAAGCGCTTTAAGCGAGAGGGTACAGTGATTACCCTGCCTGAAAGGCTACGAATGGTAATTGAAGAGTTAGGGCCCACGTTTATCAAATTTGGGCAAATATTAGCCGATAGGCCCGATGTAGTTTCTGATAAACTGCGCGAAGAGCTAAAAAAACTGCAAAACAAAGCAGTACCTTTTGAAGACGATAAAGCGGTGTTGCTTATAGAGGCGGAGTTAGGCGGTCCGCTAAAAAATGTTTTCGAAAAATTTAACCCCAAGGCCATTGCCGCAGCATCTATCGGGCAGGTATACGAAGGCACGTTGCTAAATGGCGAAAAGGTTATAATAAAAATTCAACGGCCTAATATAGAAGGTAAGATAAAGCTGGATCTGCACATACTTGAATATTTTGCCCAGCAGTTGGTAAAAGAGTTTCCGGGTTTGCATGTAGTAGATATTATTGGTGTGGTAGAAGAATTTGGTATTACATTATTGCATGAGTTAAACTATCTGAACGAGGCCAGCAACGCCATGCGCTTTAGCGATATGTTTAAGAATGTACCTTACTGCAAAATACCCAGGGTGTATTTGCAGCTTTCTACCTCGCGCATGCTTATAATGGAAGATGTTACCGGTATAGCGCCCGATAATCCCGAGCGGTTAATTGCACATGGGCTTGATCCGCAAATTATTGCAGAGAATGGAAGCCGGATTTTTTTAGAGATGATGTATAAGCATGGGTTCTTTCACGCCGACCCGCACGCAGGTAATATTTTTATTTTACCGGGTAACGTAGTGGCACTTATAGATTTTGGTATGGTGGGTACGCTTAAGCCAGCACATATGCAGTTTTTAGCAGGTTTTACCTTAGGGTTAGCTAATCGCGATGCCGAAACACTAACCGATGCACTACTGGTTATGTGCGAAAAGAAGTTTTACGACGAAAAACAAAACCTGCAGTTTTCAGTGCACGAAATGCTGTTGCGTTATACATCGCTTAGCTACGAAAAAATCAATTTCTCGTTGGTGCTTAATGAGTGCGTTAAAATTATTCTCAACTATAAACTCCGTTTGCCGGGTAGCATTTACTTATTGCTAAAGGCGCTGGCTACTATAGAGAAATTTGGCTACGTGCTCGACCCTCAGATATCATTACCTGCTATAGTAAGGCCTTATGCAGAGTCGCTGATACGTGAAAAGTTTTCAGCCAAAAAGTTTGCTCACGAGGCCTATGATATGCTGAAAGATTATGGTGCCTTTTTCCGCGATTTTCCTTCTGAGGTCAACGAGTTGCTGTATAAGTTGAAGCAGGGAAAAATTGTGGTAGATATACAGGTAAGCGATAAAGATCTCTTTACAAAAAGTATACGGCAACTGGCGGGCACTGTGGGCCTGACTTTACTCCTTGGCGGAATGCTTACTGCTTCGGTAATAATGAACGTTTGGGGAAAAAGCACAACCTCCACCGATTTTATGTTTGGTATATCGTTGTTCTTCTCCGTCTGGCTTATGCTCAGATTGTTTTTCCGCACACGGTAGTATTATGTTGCTTAGGGAAAAAGCTTAATCGGACATTTTCTATTTTCACCTTGTGATATTTGAACTCATAGATGATGTTATTTTCCCCGAACCTTCTTTAGCAGAGGAAGATGGCCTGCTGGCTATTGGTGGTGACCTTAGCCAGGAGCGCCTGATGTTGGCTTATAGCCTCGGCATTTTTCCCTGGTATTCTGCCGGAGAACCTATCCTGTGGTTTAGCCCGCACGAGCGTTTCGTCCTATATCCAGATAAACTCGTAGTGTCGCATAGTATGAAACAGCTTATTAAGTCTGGCAAATATGAAATACGGTGGGATACCGCTTTTAAAGAAGTAATGCTTGCATGCGCTCAGGTACCGCGCAAAGGGCAGGATAGCACCTGGATAAACGATGATATGGTTGCCGCCTATTGTAACTTGCATAGTAAAGGCATTGCCCGGTCAGTAGAGGTATGGAGAGGAGAGGATTTGGTGGGTGGATTGTATGGTGTAGTTATGGGCACAGTTTTTTGCGGCGAGAGCATGTTTAGTAAAATGCCTAATACGAGTAAACTAGCCTTAATTGCTTTGTGTCAATCCGGAAAGTATGAGTTAATAGATTGCCAGGTGCACACTCCTCATCTGGAAAGCATGGGCGCCGGTTTTATAAGCAGGAAGGAATTTGAAGAGATGCTAAAACAAAAAACGCCCCGTATTTCAACGGAGCGCATTTAAAATTTTGTTGGATAGGTGGCTGTTGGATGCTAAACAAGTTTAGCGTACTCTTACTCGTATCATGTCCAGACCGCCTTCGTCTTCGATCAGAACATATTTGTAAGATGCGGTTTTGATTTTGGTGGCTTTCATATTGTTTGTTTTTATATATGCTTACGCATCAGGTTGCACATTGTTTCAAACAACTGTAGCTTACAAAGCGGGCGTTGTATTAAAGTTTTATTAAGCCCTCAGGTAAAAATCTTCGCCCATGCCAAAGATGTTTTCAAGTATCACTTTTTCGCCTGTTGATTTTTTTAAGTAGCCATTGAAAAAACCATAAGGACCTTCGTATTTGCTGCGCAGTATAAGCAGGTTGATATTTACTGATGTATGAATTATAGGTGTAAACTGCAGGTTTACCATATCGTATTCATCCTTTACCTGCCAGGTACCCTGCACTCCATCGGGGCGGCTTACTTTAATGGGCGGTAGCGGATGCAGGGCACCATCAAGCCACAGGCAGTTCTCATTATATTGCTCCTGGTTTATAACCTGGTTATTGGTAAGGTTAAAGCCTACTATGCGGCCTTCTTTATCGCGGCCTAAACCGGTTACCCAGTCGTACACAGTAGGGTAGGGGTAATAGCCTTTATGGTCGTCTATAATCAGTTGAGAAGTTTCTTTTTCGAAGCTAATGTGTTTATCGCCAATGGTAAGTTCTCCGCTCATAGGCATCAGGCATTTGTGGCTATACATCACCCTGCCCGTCGAAAAAGGATTGCACACTACCATAGGTGTGTAATCCTTTACATCATGCAGCCCCTTAAAGCGTGCTTTCACTTCCGGCAGGCCTCCAAAATTTTTAATGTTTGCGGTAAGTTCTAGTTTGCCGGTTGCTAAATCATGTTCAGCCCTTAGTGAGAAATTATTGCTGGTATAGCTTGCCACCGAATTGTAAAGGCTATCCGGTACATTTAATTGCCAGGCAGGAACCTTCTTCTCGTATTTAATCTTTTTGTTGTTTTTTATATCGTAAACAATAAACTGCACCAGCGATATTTTTTTGGCGTTGTAAATAGCCACCATTATAAAATGGTCTTTTCCGTGTAGCTGAAATGCCTGCCACTCGCGTAGTTGCAAGCCTTTTAATGCTTTGGGCAATGGTAATTTATAGGGATTGGGGTAATCTATCAGGTTAGCCTTTTTTACCGGCGTGTTAAAACAGCCGAGGTTGTAGTTGCCATTGGTAACAAGTTGCTCTGGTGCAGTTGTAATGGGTCGCGAATAGAGGGCCATGTGTGGTGTTTTGTTAATAGTGAAAGTGCTAAATTTTTCGAATAACCAGTATTAACCAATGTGTGTTATTTTAGCCTAAATAATTTTTAGCAATATGGAAACGCCTGTAAAGAACAAAGCCACCTACCCCCAGCACAAAAACAAAGTAATGGATAGCTATAAGGTTAGCCAAAACTTTTACCAAAGCGATAAAATACTGCGCAACTATTTTAAGAAGAATGTATCGGCTGCAGGTTACGAATACATGCAGGATAAGCTTGAATACACCGGCGCACAAGCGGCGGGTATAATGAATGAACTTTCGCTACTGGCCGATAAGCATGGCCCCGAGTTAGTTAAGCGCAACTTTACCGGCGAGAATATAGATGCCATCCGTTTTCACCCGGCCTATTGGGATTTGATGAAGATTGCTGTAAAGAGCGAGATGTTCCGCGTAAAGTGGGAACCGGCTTTGCAGCAAAAGTTTAATGCCGAAAAGCAGCGTCTTGGCTTTGCCACTGGCTATCTGTTTGCCATGAGTGAGTCGGGCCAATATTGCCCGCTTTGTATGACCGACGGTGTAGCACGCTTGATTGATTTGTTCTGCCGCGAAGAAGATCGTGCACGTTTGCTCCCGCACATTGCCACTGATAATGCCGCAGATTTATATACCGGTGCAATGTTCCTGACCGAAAAAACCGGTGGCAGCGATGTGGGCGCCAGCATTACCAT
>DATGXP010000891.1:0-2430 GCA_035298845.1 Chitinophagales bacterium | reverse complement strand
ATGTTACTATGCTTACAGTGCACCGAAATGAGCCTTATCGCCTGTTTTTAGTAGAGGATAACCCAGCCGAAGTACGTTTAATGCAGGAGGCCATAAAAGAAGCAGGGCTAGGCGATGATGTGGAACTTGAGTACGCCTACGATGGCGAAGAAGCCTGCGAAATGCTGGATACAGCCAAGATAATAGGCAAACCCTACGACCTGGTGCTTCTGGATCTTAATATGCCTAAAGTAACAGGAAAAGAGGTGCTGGAAAAAATTAAAACCGACCCTGACCTGGAGATGACACCGGTTATAGTGGTTACCAACAGCGATTACAAGCGCGATATGATTGAGTGCTACCGCTTACGCGCCGATGGCTACCTTCAAAAACCAGCCGACTTTAAAAAGCTGGTAGATTTCTTTATCTCGGTTAAAGAATCCATCAAGGTAAAGCACAAACTTTCTATCTATTACATAGAGAAAGTGTATGATGAGTTAAGAATGGCTGTTTAAAAAATCCCCCTATAGATATAATTCTCCTTTCCCTATTAAATACCGGTGTCTATTTTGAGTTGTTTAACTTTCGTTAAACAGCAGTTGCAGTACCTGTTCACCAAACTTGTCGGTTTTCGCAATTTCTACAAAGGCTTTGTCCTCCGTCATTATCCAACATTTGCTGCAATAGTTTAGCGAAGCCTCTACATCGTGTGTAGAAAGGATAACTATTTTGTTTAAGTCTTTAGCAACCGACGAGAGCAATTCAAGTATCTCGCGCTTATTTCTGAAATCGAGAAAGGCTGTAGGTTCATCTAAAATAATTACCGGCGTTTGCTGGCATAGGGCGCGGGCTATTAATACTTTCTGTTTCTCCCCGTCGCTTAGCTCATTAAACAGCTTACCGGCCAGCTTATCAATCTTCATGATGGATATTACCCGCTGCACCTCGGCATTATCTTCATCCGATAGTTTACCTAACCAATTAGTATAAGGCATCCGGCCCAGGGCTACAAATTCTTTTACCCGGATGTTGTCTACAAATATCCGCTCGGTAAGCACTATGCTTATAAGCCTGGCCCGCTCCTGCACCGGCAAATCGTTCAGGTTCTTCTCTCCTATTGTTATATCTCCACTCACACTCTTTTGTAAACCCGATAAAGTGCGCAGTAACGTTGACTTGCCAATACCATTTACCCCCAACAACGCCACCATTTCACCCTCTGCAGCAGCAAAAGAAATATTGCGGAACACGACCTTGTCGTCTCCGTACCCAATATTTAAGTTCTCTGCTTTTAGTTTCACTATAGTTTACGTTGACGAATGATTATCCAGATTACGACCGGTGCGCCTAATAGCGATGTAATAGCATTAACCGGCAACACATTATCGCTACCCGGTGTGCTGGCTATAACATTACACAAGCCACAGATAGCTGCACCAATAAGTACACAGGCCGGCGTTAGTATTCTATGGTCAGATGTTTTGAACAATGCGCGCGACAAATGCGGTACAGCCAGCCCTACAAAACCTATTGGGCCGCAAAAGGCGGTAATACTACCGGCCAGTATGCTGGTGCACAATACAATTAAAACTTTAGCGCTACGGATGTTTAAGCCCGAGCTGGTAGCATACGTGTCGCCCAGCAATAACAGGTTAAGCGGTTTAGATAAAAAGAATGAGAACACAAAACCAGCCAGCACTACCATACCTAAGTAAAAAACCTGTTGCAAATCTATATACCGGAAACTGCCAAAGGTCCACAGCACATAGTTCTTTAAGGCCTCGTTGCTGGTAAAAGCCTGCATCAGTTCAATCAGGGCGCTGATACCACCGCCTATCATCAGTCCTATTATCAATATAGCCACTACATCGTTCAACCTGAATGAGATAAGAAAATTGACAAAAAAGATAAGCACTGCACCTATAGCCGCAGCCAGTATAATACTCCAGCTGCTTAGCAGGTGTATTTGATGAATACCAAAAGCCGATGCAGCCATTATAAATAAGGCCACACCAAGGCTGGCACCGGCACTAATACCCAGCACATAGGGCCCTGCCACCGGGTTGCGGAACATAGTTTGCATCTGCAAACCGCTAACCGACAAACCACCACCCGCTAATAAAGCAGCCAACCCTGCCGGCAGGCGCGATTGTATTACTATGTTGCTCCATGCCTCGTTACCGGTGTAATTGCCGCTTAATATAGCCACTACCTCGCCGGCGGGAATAGACACAGACCCCAGTAACAGTTGTGCAAAAAACACAACCACCACCAGTATAGAAAACAGTATGAAAAGTAATGGCCTGCTCATTGTCAACTTCTGTTACTCCAGCTTCCGGTAATAATATAACTCATGCGGTTGCTTCAACTCCGGGTGAAATATAGAAATCATATCGGCTAAAATAATATCGGGGGTTAGTGCGCCACTCTCCCAAAAATCGAAGCCACCAC
>DATGXP010000890.1:0-7256 GCA_035298845.1 Chitinophagales bacterium | reverse complement strand
GGCCTCACGCGGGTCCACTATCAGCTCGGTAGAGCTATATAAAGCAGCTTTCAGGTTGCGCGGATTGGTAGCCGGTGATATAGCAACTGTTTCATCCGGTGTAAGAATTTTACAATCGTGATGATCCTTATTCACTGCATAAAATTCTTCAATTACAGCGAGTTCATCGTCATGGTAAACGTTCAATAATGAACCATGCTCACCAAACCAGATGTTGCCACCGGTGCAGGCCTCCTTCCATATTTCGCGGGAGCGTAAAGCACGCTCACGCAATTTGCCCAACGGCTGGCCTATGGGCCAAACCATACCAAAGTTGCGGATAGAAGCACCTACGGCTTTTTCGTTGCGTTCAAATACCTGCACTTTAAAACCTTTTTCTGCCAACGCCCTTGCAGTGGCCAACCCTACTATACCTGCCCCAATTACTATTGCCGATTTACTACTCATTGCTATCTATTTTGCGGTTAAAATACAGGAACGAAAAAAACATAAATACAAGTCCAACAGCACTCACTATATACACAGCCTGTATAAAGAAATTGCTGTAGGAAATGTTGCTGCTGTAAAAGTTTTTAAATAGCAGCACACCCATACTGCCCAGGTAGCCAAACGAATCGGCTGTGTACATCAGGAAACCCACATTGGCCGGCCTGCGGATAGCCGCAATTTTGCGCTCGAAAAACATGACATTGAACGGTACATAGCCCAGGTATAAGCCCAGGCCGCTTAGCACCATCCACACAAAAGGAGTAATAAAGTGGTGAGCAAACAAAAAGGTAGAAAGGCCCGCTATAGCAAAACCTGCCGCCACCATTACATGGTTTAACTGCAAGGCCCTGAAGTTATTTTTTACCGCAATAAGCAAACTCATGAAGAACAAAATGCCGAGCGATATGGGTATCTCTGTTTCTGTAAAAACCGAAGCATCGTTATAACCAAGTTCGTTCCATATATCAGCGGCAAAGTTGTCGCGGAAATCACGAATGATGGTAAGCATTACATACGAAATAATAAGCGCGGTAATACCCGGCAGGTAGGCGCGAAGAAACTCTTTTCGCTCGGTTACATTCATGGGCTTACGCTCGCTACGGTGCTCAATATCTGCGGTAGATGGATTGGGTATCTGTTCCAGCAGATAAATAAACAACACCATGGGCACCATGAAGATAAGCGCTGTAAGAAATGGCATCCACCACTCAGAAACACCCTGTGCTTTCAGCAGCCATTTGCCAATGCTTTTTACAAAACCCGAAGAGAAGATAAAACTGACTGCCATTACCGAACCCATAAACTCGGTGGTGCGGCGCCCTTCTAAAAAACTGAAGACAATACCCCAAACCATACCAAGGGGTATGCCGTTCAAAAACAGGAATATGATATTCCACGGCGCAGGTGTTATAGCGAATAATAACAGCGATATAGCTGCAACAAATACCAGTCTGAGTATATTAAAGCCCCTGTTGGCGGCTTTCATTTCCGCTATAATTTTTATACCAAGAAACTTACTAAGCGTATAGCCCAGCAACTGCGCTATTATCAGCAGGTCTTTATACTTCAATCCCCACACAAAAATACCTTCGAAAGTGGCTACGGTAAAGGGCTTGCGAAAAGCGTACATACAGCTGTATGCACAAAAGGCAACTATAGCGGCGTAAAGCGAGATAACAACAGGCGAGCCGGTGGTAAGTTTATTTTTAAAAGCAGGAGTTACAAGATTCACTGTAGCGGCGAATGACACACATTACAGTTATGCGATTATTATGCAGCTGTTATCCTTCGGTCACTATATCAATAACCTCTTTCAGGTCACTTATAAGGTGCGTATGTTTTTCTTTAGCCAGTTCGTTACGCGTGTAGGCGCCGGTAGTAATACCAATCACGTACTTGCAACCGGCGGCATTTCCTTCCATTAAATCGGATATGGTGTCGCCAACTTTGGCTACGCTTTTGGCAGATTTAACCCCGCTTAGTTTCATTGCTTCAAAAATCATATCGGGATGCGGACGCCCTTGTTTTACTTCATCACTGGTAACCGAAAAATCAATCAGCTTATTTTCCTTCCACCCAAGCCGTTGGATTATTGTGTCGGCAATGTCGCGCGAAAACCCCGTATCTATAGCTACTTTAATTCCTTTATCCTTTAACACGCTAAAGGTTTCCTCGGCATTTTTTTTCGCCTTTACAGAGGTATCTGTTTTGTAGAAAGAAATCATTTCGGCAACAAAGGTCCGGTGAATTTTTTCAGTCAACTCAGTTACGCGCCCACCCTTAATACCAAAATCATTTTTTAATAATTGCTGAATAGCTGCCGGCTTAGGCAAACCCATCACCTTGTTAGCATCTTCGCGCAAAATAGAGAACTCGTATTTTTTAAATGCATCTATAAGTGCAATATGCACATTGTCTTTATCCTCTACTGTAGTGCCTGCCATATCTAATACCACCAACTCAATTGCCATAAAAATTGCTTTGCGCAAATCAAGATTCTTTTTGCCGAACGCAAGGTTAAGATTACATTAAGATTTGAGGCTGTTGCCTACTTAAAAGTGGATGAATTTACCTTTGTAATACCATGGATAAAATGCAAGCGCAACAAATAGCCGGTGAAGTGATTGACCTGTACAAAAACAAGGCCGGTGCCAATTATTCGGGCGAAGCAATTACCCAATTGGAACATGCCTGCCAGGCAGCGCAACTTGCAGAAGCTGATGGACAAAGCAATGAAGTTATTCTTGCCGCTTTTTTGCACGATATAGGCCATTTGCTGGATGATGAACCTGAAATTGAGGATATGGGCGAATTTGGTGTAATGGACCATGAAGTTTTAGGTGCCGGTTATTTGTTGCAGCGAGGCTTTAGCCAAACTATAGCCACCTTAGTTAAAGCACATGTAGAAGCTAAGCGGTACTTATGCGCCGTTAATAAGCGCTATTACGATAATTTATCTACTGCCAGCAAAGCTACCTTACAATACCAGGGTGGGCCGATGAGTAAAGAAGAAGTAGCTGCATTTGAAAGGAACCCGCTGCGCAACCTGATAATAAAAATGCGCACCTGGGATGAAGAGGCCAAGCATCCAAATGTTCCAATGCCCGACCTTACAATTTTCGAAGCAAAAATTGAAGAACACCTTTTATCCCAAAGCTAAAATCCCGTCACAGCAATTACGCTGCTCTTGTTGAAAGGGGCGGGGTTGGTGGCTGATGGATGCTGTATAGAAACAAAATAGGTTTTACCATCCGGCGTAAACATGTTACCGGTAGTTTCACAACCCTCCGGTGCCATCATAAACCGCTGCAGGTCTTCTAACTTGGGCTCGGCTATAGATAAATCGAGAAAGTAAACTTCATTATAAACTTCTTTCCGCGCATCAATTTCTGCGCCTGCTTTGCCGTTTAAGTAGCCTTGTGAATCTTCACTTATTACCAAATACTTTTTGCCATTAATAGTAGCCACATTCATAGCATCGGGGCTTGCAAAGCAAAACATAGAGTCTTTTGCGCTTATACCTCCATTAAGCAATACGCGCATTTTATTTGTTTGCATATCTAGCTCCAGTATCCGGCCATACGGATCTTCGTAATTGTTGCTGCCCTTTTTGCATAAGTCAATAAGGTGCTTTGCCGGTTTGGCACCCAATGCTATCTCTTCATCAAAATTAAATTTCCTGCTTCCGCTTTCGCTTATATACAGTTTATCGCCCGCCGCTTCTATCCACTCGGTGCTTATAAACATGGTAGCACCCAAGCGCAGCGATACATTTACTATATCCATCAGCGAGTCATCATTCATGGGCAATGCCAGCCAGCTACCGCTTTGCGCATCGCTGCTTTGCTGATAGGCATACAATTGCCCTTTGCTATAATCGTTTTCTTTTTCTGCTACAAATTTAAACAGCACCGATGGCTTATCATCATGCGTTAGATACACTGTCTTTTTATCGGGCATACACTGCACATCTTCATGGCGGTAGCGGCCAAATGATTTTATTTTACGTAAGGCCTTTGCGTTTACAGGGTCTACTTCTACAATCCATCCATAATTCAGGGGTTTCTTCTCTCCTTCAAAATCGCTGGTATCTGTAATGCCAAAACGGGTATTGATTTCGGTATTAGATAGTGGGAACTCCTCTTCGGTAGTCAGTATGGTGCCATAAGGTGTAAGTGTACCGCCGCAGTTGCGAAACGTTTCCCCTACCGCTGAAAAATCTACTGCGCGATAATCGCCTAAAACCTGCCACTCACCCTTTACTTTTTTAACTTCAAAAACAGTTCCTCCACCACCATCACCCAACAATGCATTTGGCTTATGCTCTTCGTGGTTTACATACAGCAGGCCGTGTTCACTCGAATTTTTAATAGGGATATAAACAATCATGTCCTGGCTGCCCTTGGCCAATGCACGTACGCCAGCATTAGTTACCACGGTGTCGCTCTCGCTAAAAAGAATCTTGTAAGTAAACCCTTTAGGTAAAGTTACCGTGTGATTGTTGTAGTTTATAGCTACCGGTTCAAACAGCTTAGCAGCAGTTTTCTTATCCGTTTTACACGAAGTAATAAATACAAGGCAGGTAATAAAAAAGATGTATTTCATTGTCGCGTATAGAATTAAAATCTTAATTCACTAAAAGGAATAGTATGAGTTATTTTAGCATCGCCCTTCTCATCCTTTATTTCCATTACAAACATTTGTGCCCTCCAGTCAATGTTTATCATTCCAAAGTTGGCTTTCATATAAGCACCATGTATACGGTTTTTGTTCTCTCCGGCGCAGCTGTGCCCGTGCGTCATGCCCGAAGAGGTAAGGTCGTAAATGGGATAAAGGCCTAAATCCGGCCGGTGCAAACGGCTTAACTCCGCATAATGCAAATCTCCTGATATAAAAACTACCCCATTAGCTTTCGTATCGGCAATCAGTTTTAAAAACCGTTCACGTTCGTATGGCAAATTAGCCCAGGCTTCCCATCCGTTAAAGTCAACTAAAAACTGTGTACTGCTTCCTATTATCCGCAGGTCAGCCGGTTTTCTCAACTCTCCTTCCAGCCATTTCCATTGTGCTTCACCCAGCATGGTTTTAGCTGGATCGGTGCAAGGTATATACTCCCCATAGCAGTCTTCATCTGTACCACCTCTGCAAATCGAATCGCGGAAGGTGCGCAAGTCTGGTAAGATTATCTGTAATCGTTTGCCATCCTGCTCAATCATATAGGATGTATAGATACCTTCATGCTTGCGGCGTTCGCTATCCTTAGGCTCATTAAAAAAGTTGAGAAAAATTTCTTTGCTCTCCTTCTTCATGGAGTACTCTTTACCGCCATCATTTACTCCATAGTCGTGGTCGTCCCAGGTGGCTATTACGGGGCATTTTTGCTTAAAACGTTGGTAAGGGGCTTTGCTGCCAAACTTATTATACTTCTGCAGCAACACCTGCATGTCGCGCTTATCGCCGTAAATATTGTCGCCCAATAGAATAAAGCACTCTGGCTTATACTTAATTATCGTATCCCATATCACTTGTGCGTTATCCTGGCTGTTGCACGAGCCAAAACCAATACGCGAAATCAGTTTGCTGGTATTCAGTGTTTGCGCATTAGCGCTAAATGCAACTATACATGTTATAAGCAAAATACCTAAGCGCATGGGTTGTTATTGTTTTGCTAATATAAACAGGTGCCTATTCTTATTGCAAAGTTATTTTGCGCATAAGTTTTTTATCACCGGCAGTTATTTCTACCAGGTAGTTTCCGGCAGGGTTTCCGCTAAGGTCTATATTCAGTTTGTTTACAGCCTCTACCGCATTTGCTTTTTGTATCACACAGCCGGTAATATCATACACCTGGTAATCAATCGTAGGTGCAGTGTTCTCAAACCAGAAAGTAAACAAACCACTGCTTGGGTTAGGGTAAACAGTCATGTTATCCGACACTTCATTTTTCACATCGTTAAACACGGATAGCCAGCTTTTACCATCAAACTCCCATATAGGGTTTGTATTGGGGTGTGTGCCCGTTTCATAAATCAGGTGATGTAAGGCAGTAACAGCAATATCGGCCTGCACAGGTGATTGTTTTAAGAGTATTGGATCAACACCCGATTGATTATAAATACCAGTGCCCAGCAAATTATAAGTACCCGGATCGGCGGCTGTAATTTGCTGATGAACCACATCTTTGCCCGAGGCTATCCACCAAATATGGCGCTCCTCATAGGTTATACCGCCATGCCCGGTACCTAAGCCCCCGTGGTCTGTTATAACCAGTATCAACCAGTTTTCGTTGGCATAATTTGGGCGGTTGTGCACGGCATTAATTACTGTGCCTACGTGGGTATCTACATTTTCGATAGCCTGCATATAAGAAGGATTGGTAGGCGAAAATCCCGAAGAGTGTCCTGCTAAGTCAACTGCATCAAAATACACGAACATGCAATCCAGGTCTTCATCGGCAAGTTGGGCAGATGCTACACTTGCTGTAGATGCGCCATCGCCATCCGGTGTTTTAAGTTTCAGGTCCCAGCTATCATTGTATACGTTATCGCTCATCGGCGCCCATTCTACCACCTGTACACATTTTAAGTTGGGCAACATATTGCTGGCATAAGTGGTAAAATATGGAAACTCATTGAACTTACTGCCCGTGTATGTATTAGAAGTTACACCATGTTTGTTCCACCATACACCTGCCATAATTGTTGACCATGATGGGCCCGAAACGGTGATACCACAGTGCCATGCATCGTAAGTATAAAGGCCGTTAGCAATAAGTGCATCCAGATTAGGTGTATTGGCCTGCTGCAAGGCATCGCTTCGGGTTCCATCTATACCTATAATAAGTACTTTGCGGTTTTGCGAAGCGAAACATACAAGCGAGAACAGCGAAACAATAAAAACAGTGTAAATTTTCTTTTGCATAATAGTGTGGTGTTTGAAAACGCGAAAATGCATTTACAAGTCGCGATAAAAATTATTGAAGAGTTATTAAATGATGAACATTACAAGCATGCTACAATTCATACTTAAAACCTATCTGTCCGCGTTGTCGGTAATACTCTACACGTATGGGCCTGTCTTTTCTTCCCCGGTATTCGTAAAAAGGCCAATCGAGCAAATTGTTTGCCTCTACAAAAACCGTGAAGTGCTTTTTAAATGTGTAAGAGCATTGAAAATCTAACGAGTAGTTCTCGCCCTGGTAAGTATCAAAGTCAGAATTTTTATGCAATAGCCCTACACCTTTTACCGAAGCCAGGTTAAGCTCTTTA
>DATGXP010000889.1:0-3487 GCA_035298845.1 Chitinophagales bacterium | reverse complement strand
ATTGCCACTGCGAAACCTTTACCGATAAAAAGCACTACAAACTGGCTGCCGGTATATCGGTAATGGATATTGGTGCGCTGCGTTTTAAACGCGGGCAGTACAGTCAGAATTTTTATGCTGATATCCGTAACTGGAACGTAGGTGATGCCAACTTTCCTGACGGGCTACAGAGTTTAGACGATACTATCAATTCCCGGTTTGTGGTTACTTCTGATAAGAAATTCTTTACCGTAATTCTACCTACGCGCTTCAATGTATTTGTAGATTACTATATCCATAAAGATTTTGGGATAACGTTTACGGCTATGCTGGCACCCAATATGTCACCTAAGCAGCAGATGGTACACCATGTAACTACCTTTGCTATTACACCTAAGTATGAAAATAAATGGATAGGAGTATATGTGCCTTTTTCGTATGATGTGTTTGGCAACTTTAGCCTGGGTACCACGTTGCGTTTAGGCCCGCTTACTATCGGTACGCAGGATTTGCTTGGCCTGTTTGCCAAAAAGTATGTCTACAATGCCGATATACATGCCAGTTTAAAGCTTACCATCCCATACTTTAAAATATGTAAGAAAGGCGATTTCAGGTTTCAGAAAAAAAGCTGATATCGAACTAAAACCGGTTGCTCTTATTTTTAGTAAATGGGCAACCGGTTTTAATTTGTAGTAACTATTTTGGTCTATTTCTGACGGGTAAATGCTTTATGTGTCACTATTCCATCTGCCGATACCCTAAGCAGGTAATTACCTACAGTAAGCTCAGATATATCAATGGTATTGCGGGCAGCATTTGCTATTCCCTTTTTAATAAGCGCTCCATGTGAGTTTAAAATGGCATAGTCGGCTTTTTGTATAGTATTTAGCTCTAAAAAAAGTGTGGTACTAGCAGGATTCGGAAACAGCCGGAACTTATGCAAATCGTACCCTTCATTCATTCCGGTGGCAGGGTTAGTAAGCGTAATACTTTGTGAGGCCGTGTTCTGCCTGCCGCAACGTGTAGCTGTCAGGGTAATTTCATAAGTGCCATAATCAGTATATGTATGCATGGGTGCCGGTAGGGTAGAAGTATCGCCATCGCCGAATTGCCATAAATACGAAGTAGCAGCGTTAGAATTATTTATAAGTGTTATTTCTTTAGTGGTGGTGATAGTGTATGCAAAAGCTGGTTTGGGGTCATATTCGCCTACATGCCATTTAGCAAGGCTATCAAACACTACTGCTTTGGCAGCAGCCCTGATGTTGCCGGCATCGGTAGCCGATAAACTTGAGATATAGGATATACCGGTAGGGTCTTTGCGAAACAGCACGGTGTAAAAACAACAAGCTGCTGCATAAGTACCTGCTAAGGATGGGTGGCTGCCATCTGCATCATATAGCTCTAAGCCGGGGTAGTTGTTGCGCAGATATTTCCATACTTCGTTAACGGGCGATAACAGGGCATTATTATCTGCGGCCATTACGCCATATCTAAGGGCCAGCATACTATCCATACCCTGGTAGGTGCATACTACAGGCCAACTGTTGCAATTATCGGCATCGCCGTTTTTTCGACCCCATGTATTATAAAATACAGTTTCTGCACAGGTGCTATAGGCGTTAACAAGGCTATCTAAAAAACTCGCGTATGGGTACACATCTGCCTGTACCTGGCTATCGGGGAAAGAAGGGAATTGACTTTGGTCCTGCAGCACCACATAGTCCCAATTTCCGGCTATTATTTTGTTTAAAGATGTAGTGTTGCCCGCATGGTCTTTCAGTCGGTGGCCTCCAGGCGCATTGCTATCATATAGCAGCGTATCGCCGGTAGAGGCTGCCACGTTGGCCACCATTTGCGGCAAGTTGTTTACTGTGGTATAGCTATTGCCTAAAAATAAAATGCGATAGCTTTGGCCTTGTGCTGCTGCATGCAATACAGCAAACAGTAACAGACTGAATAGTGGGTATCTCATCTTCTGCAATTTACTACCTAACAGAGTAAAATAAAAATGAAATGGTTGCAAGTGTATTTTATGCTGGGTTGAGCTACTAAATGAATGCAAAGAAAAAGCTGTTTTAGTGTTCGGAAAAGAAGCAAGGTGTAATGAATTGGCCTGTAAAACTGAGTTTTGTCAGTACTGGTTTTTCATCGCATTAATAAAATTACATTCGCGGCTTAAAATTATCCCAAATGAGTTTAGATGCTACCCTAAAAGCCCGGGCCAACAACCAATGCGAGTTATGTAAATCAGAAAAGAACCTTTCGGTGTACGATGTGCCCCCGCACCCCGAACAGCGGGCGGAAGATAGCTTACTGGTATGTGAAAAATGCAAGGCGCAGTTAGATAAGAAGGAAGAGTTGGATAGCGCCCATTGGGCCTGCCTTCAGGAAACTATGTGGAGCGAAGTAAAGCCGGTGCAGGTAGTTACCTGGCGCATGCTTAACCGCCTTAGAAATGAAAGCTGGGCAGCAGACTCGATAGACCTGATGTATTTTGATGACGAAACAATGGCCTGGGCCAAAAGCACCGGCGACCACGAAAACAGCAGTGAAGTTCAATTGCACCGCGATTGCAACGGGCAGATATTGCAGGATGGCGATAATGTGGTGCTTACCAAAACACTGGATGTAAAGGGCAGTAACCTAAACGCCAAACTGGGTACTGTAGTAAAAGGTATTAAACTGGTAGCCGATAATGTAGAACAGATAGAAGGAAAGATTGAAGGCCAGACGATCGTAATTCTTACCAAGTACCTTAGAAAGGGGTAAAAACACCACAAAAAATGAGGCTGTATTCGCAGGCCATATAGGTGCTTCTGCCTCAGGTATGTTATTTAACAGCATTAAAGCGCACTTTTAACGTGTCCTTTCTGCTATCCTTTTGGTGGCACACTGGCAGCATCTTTGCAAAATCCCCTGTATTAGTGAACAATTAAAACAGGGAAATCATGAAAGCGAAACTATTCTTAATTATTGGCCTGGCACTATCGGTTAGCGCAATGGCCCAGACTACTAAACAAAGCACACATTCAACTACTAAAAAAGCAGTTGCATTACCTGCAGCCGCACAATCTGATGAAGCTGTAAATCCTGTAGAATATTTTAAAATGGATGGCAAGCAGATTAAAGCTGTAAAAGGCGGTATTGCAACCGCTATACCTGCCGACCGATGGTTAAAAAACGGCACGGTCGTGACTCCTTCCGGCACTATCCTTACCCACACAGGTAAAAGAGTTTACCTGCAAAATGGTGAAACAATTGATGGTAATGGTGTAATCACCACTGGTCGGTGTCGCGAGTTTGCCGGTATAGAAATATACGGGGGTGGAACCTGTATGTTAGACTAACTATTTTAAAAACATCTGTTTTGTTGGCAAAGCCTTTCGAAAGAAGGGCTTTGCTAATTTGTGGCACTGTAGTTGCCCTTTAGATGCCGGAGTTCTTCCATACCAGTGTATTTAAGCATCCCACTCATCCATTCATTTTACAAAAAAATTAATCTATT
>DATGXP010000888.1:0-9446 GCA_035298845.1 Chitinophagales bacterium | reverse complement strand
TATTGGTATAGCCTGCAAGCGGGTGGTGCATTACTTTAAGCAGTGTCATGCCGCATTTTTAGAAAGTAACTACGATGAGCAAATGCTGGAAACCGGCGGTTATCCATGGCATTTAAAGCGTAGGATAAGTGGCGGGCAGGGCCACATCTCTAATGTGCAGGCGCTTAAGCTGTTTTGCGACCACCGCCCCGCATTTATGAGCCACCTAATACTATCGCATCTCTCCAAAAATAATAACGACCCTGCTATTGTGGATCGCCTTTTTAACCAGCATGCAAATGGGGTGAGCATAACCGTGGCATCCCGTTATAATGCAACTCCTGTTTTTCAGATAAACAGTGCAGGAATGCTTCCTCCGCGTGTTATAGAACCTGTGCGTGCATCTTTCAAGCCTGCGCAGCTAGCGCTGTTTTAATCGCAGACTGCAATCTATTAACTGTACTGACTTTGGTTTTATTCTTGCTTATGGGTGGTCATGTTTAAATCATCCCACTCTGCTCCATTCCTTTTACTTAAATGTTTGTTTGGCTTTCTTGCGCTGTTTTCATGCAACGAAAGCATAGCTCAAACAACGTTGCCAGACTCTGCCTTGGCCAAGGTACAGCGGGTTTACCGGCAGCGGCAGATAAATATGCTGTACAATGAAACTTACCAGCGCTTTGCCGATGTAACCTGGCTTACGGGGCCCTATTGCGAAGTATTAGGCCCAAGGTATTATCTGCTAACGGGCAGCCTGCAGCCCTATTTTCTGGTGCTGGGTGCTAAATGGTCTCGGGTGGCTATTTCGTTGGAGCCGCGGGTATCGGTGCGCATCATGCGGGGAACATCTTCCCCGGTTCGTACCCCCAGTTATAATCCGGGCACCACAGTATCTGTAAGGTTATTGAACGATACCGTGCATTTGTTTTATGCCACAGCGTCTTTATTCCATCACTCCAATGGCCAGGATGGCCCAACGCTGGACATCCGCGACTCTACCGAACCGCGGCGTATGAATACGACTAACGGCAGCTTTGCTACCAATTACTGGGCTGCAGGGTTAGGGTATAGCCAAACTATAAGTGCCGGCAAGCTGAGCTATGCTATGAACGGCAGGGTAGAAGTAGAGCACCATATTTTTGGAATAGATGAAGGCTTGAAAGGTCGGTTTGGAAATGTACGGCTCAATATGAAGTTTACCAGTATTGCACTGGGTAAATCGGTAGAAACTATCAGGTTGGGGAAAAAATGGAAGGCGGTACTACGCGAAGAAGAACTGGTAGAAATGTTCCGCCTTACCTTTGCAGCAACTTTTATACTGGATAAGTTTAATGGCCCCGAATCGAATAAATTTTACCGGCGTTTAAATGTAGAAGTAAAGGCCATGTACCGTATACCCGGTAGCCCCAATGTGTCGGTATTTGCCGGTGGCGGATACTATGGGCAAGACCCCTACAATATTTATTTACAAGACCATTATCCTTTTATCAGGATTGGTTTTGCCTCGGGCTTTTTTGTGTATCGCCTATTCCCCGAAAGGATAAGGGTGCCCAGAAGCACTAAAGAAATTAAGCTGCGGACGAACGTGAAGGGCGGTAATCTTTAAGTGTTTAGCTTAACGTATTTGCTTTTTGTTTATATCAGGTTAATGCGCATTAACTCATCTTTCACTTTAATTTAACCACTAATAGTTGCTGGCCGGCGTTTAATGAACGTAATTTTGTATTACAAAAGTACAAGTATTAGTTAACCTCATTAAACCTCCGCAACATGAAAAACGTCACACATACCTTAATGCTTATTTTAGTAATAAGCATTTTTGCCTCTTGCAACAAAACCGAGTTAGATAATTTAACGCCGACGAATAAAAATGGAGAGCACCGATTGGCTACAGCCGGCGATTTGCCAAATAGCAATTTTCAGCCTGTAAGTTCTTTGGGCAGCACTAAATTGTATTACCAGCATCAACAATACACTGTGATGCTAAAAAATGTAACAGACGTAGATGCAGTAAACCCCGCGCCTACCGGCCTTGATCAGTTGTTTGTTTATGATGCCAGCACAGCTGCTCGCGCATTGAAACCCATTGCACGTCAAATGGCTCCCGCCGGTAGTAGTGTTTTACAGTCGGTAATAATACATTTTAATGCAGGTATTGCACCTCAGCAGTTTTATTCATCCTCCGAAGTGTTTGCCGCAGCCCGCGGAATCCGCCCGTCAATTACATTGGAGCCTACAACCAATTACGTGCAGCTTAAGGCCTTTAATTCTCCGCAGCAAACTACAGGCGGTGGTATTGATGAATGATAGGTTTGGGTACTATCAAATAAAGAAGGTCCGGTGGGTTAAACCTACCGGACCTTTTGTTTTATAACGCTAAAGAGTTTTATGCTTCAAACTCCTTCAGGCTCTTCTTAATAATAGCAACACAATCATCAATTTGCTCTTTGCTGATAACCAATGGCGGCGCCAGGCGTATGATGTAGTGATGCGTAGGTTTAGCCAGTAAACCGTTTTCGGCAAACTTTAGGCATAGGTTCCAACCGCAGTTTTCGTCATCGGTGTTAAGCACAATGGCGTTCAATAACCCTTTACCACGGATCTGCTTAATAAGCGGGTGTTTAATTTTCTCCAGTTCATTCCGGAAATATTTGCCCAGGTAGAAGGCATTGTAAACCAGGTTTTCATCTTTAATCACCTGTAACGCTGCCATTGCCACTTTGCAGGCCAGTGGGTTACCACCATAGGTAGAACCATGCTCGCCCGGCTTAATATTCATCATTATAGGGTCATCGCATAATACGGCTGAAACCGGCAATGTGCCGCCGCTCAGGGCTTTGCCCAGTATCAAAATATCGGGGCGAACTTCTTCCCAATCGCAGGCCAGCATTTTACCGGTGCGGCCAAGGCCTGTTTGCACTTCATCGGCTATAAATAACACACCGGCCTTTTCGCAAAGGTATTTTGCCTTAGCCAGGTAGTTTTCATCGGGCACCATCACCCCGGCTTCGCCCTGTATAGGCTCTACCATAAAGCCACATACATCTTTGTCTTCTAAAGCTTCGCTCAGGGCTTTTAAATCGTTGTAAGGTACTACCACAAAGTTAGGAACGAAAGGGCCAAAGCCTTTATAGCTGCTTGGGTCGGTAGAGGCAGAGATAGCCAATAACGTGCGCCCGTGGAAGTTGTTCTCCGGCACAATTATTTTGGCCTTGTTATCGGCAATGCCTTTAACCTCGTAAGCCCAGCGGCGTGCCAGCTTGATAGCCGTTTCAACGGCCTCTACACCGGTATTCATAGGCAATACCTTATCGTAGCCAAAGTACTCAGTGATATACTTTTCGTATTCGCCCAGTGTAGAGTTGTAAAAAGCGCGCGAGGTAAGGGTAAGGCGCTCAGCCTGCTTTTTCAGCACATCTATTATAAGCTGGTGGCAGTGCCCCTGGTTAACTGCCGAGTAGGCTGAAAGAAAATCGTAGTAGCGCTTGCCATCTACATCCCACATATAAACTCCGCGGGCACGGTCTATTACTACCGGTAGTGGGTGGTAGTTGTGGGCGCCGTAGCGCTCTTCCAATTCAATCAGTTGTTCAGCTCTTGATAATTCTGTTGCTGTGGTCATATTTTAAGTTTTGTTACCCTTTCTCTCTTATACGCAAAAATAGAAAACGGGTGTTGAAAAAAGATTTTGGTTATAAAATATGACTGAAAGATGACAGTGGTTGCGCGATGGTTGCGCCTAAAAAATAAACTGAAAATATAGTTTGAAACACATACTAAACCTGTTAAAGCTGCGTTTTGGAGCCTTTTATCATAAAAAATGGCTTATTTAAGGCAAAATTGGGCTTAATCCTTTTATTCCGCCTTAAATAGTTGTTTATTTGCACCCACGTTTTTAAAATCAACAACCCAACATGAACTTATTGGAAAAAATTCAGGCTATTGATGCAGATGTTGCCATTTTAAAGAAAGGCATAGACCGCGTTGTAGAAAAATACCCATTACCTATTGGCATTTTAGTACGCGGCAACAAATCAGGATTATCTGTTACCGTTGATAAAGATTTTGATAAAGTACCCGAAGGCGTATTTATACAAAAGAAGATAAGTCAAGCTTAAATCCCGCCTTACTTAGAAAAATATCTACACTCATATCCACCCACACTTTCATCAATGGGTCGGTATTGAGTATTAAGGCTACTGTATAGTGATTGTCGCGGAAACTTTGTAAAAGGTTTTCCGGCATGGTGTTGTGTATGTTGGCTTCGTAAGATACGATGAAGTCTTTGCGTTGCTTTTTATCAAAAGGCACAACTACAAATTCCCTCCAGTCGAAACTAGACCCGTCTTTTAACTCGATAGGCGCTTTGTATTCGCTGCTTAAATGATTGCGTAAACGTTTTGCTGCTGCCAGCGATGTTTTAAATTCTTCCATTTATACTGCAAAAAAATAATGTGGTTAAATACCTTTCAGCACGCAAAAGTATCTAAACTTTCATTTTTGACAATACTTCTTTTGTTTTCTCTAACATTTCATCGGTAAAATCGAGGTGCGTAACCATGCGCAACAGGGTGGGAGAGAAGGGCTGTACCCGTATATCCTGCAATGAAAGCCGCTGTGCCACATAGGCTGCATCTACCACCTCAAAAATTACAATATTGGTTTGCACCGGCAGCACTTTTTTTACCCAGCTAAGGCCTTTAATGGTTTTTGCCAGCTCTAAAGCGCGGTTGTGGTCATCCGCAAGGCGCTCAACATTGTTCTTAAGCGCATATATGCAGGCTGCTGCGAGCATGCCGCTTTGGCGCATACCCCCGCCCATTACTTTGCGCAATTTGCGGCTGCGCTTTATAAAATCCTTTTTGCCCGCCAGCACACTGCCTACGGGTGCACCCAGGCCCTTGCTTATACATACCGATATACTATCGAACATGCCGTGCAATGCCTTTGGCGACTCATCTAAGGCCGTTAAGGCATTAAATATACGGGCGCCATCGATGTGGTAGATGAGGCCCTTGTCGCGGCAGAAATGACTAAGGGCCTGCATTTGCTCTAAGGTATATACCGCCCCTCCACCTTTGTTTACTGTATTTTCAATGGCTACCATGCGGGTGTTCGGCAGCCAATCGTGGTCCGGCAGTATCAATTCTTCTACCTGTGCGGGTGTCATACGGCCCTGGTCGCCATCCGTAAGGCGGATAGAAACACCGGAGTGGAAAGCCCAGCCACCTGTTTCGTAATTGTAAATGTGGCAGATTTTATCGCAGATAATCTCATCCAGCGGTTGGGTATGTGCCTTTATGGCTATCTGGTTGGTCATGGTGCCGCTGGGGCAGAAGAGGGCTGCCTCCATTCCAAACATATCCGCTACCAGTTCTTCCAGTTTTTTTACGGTGGGGTCTTCGCCAAATACATCGTCGCCCAGCGGGGCATCCATCATGGCCTGTTTCATGGCCTCACTTGGCTTAGTCACAGTATCGGAGCGTAAATCAATCAGCATAGGAAAGTATTAAGTAGATAGTATTTAGTAACTAGACAAATCCAGGGTTGCTATCCTATAGCCCCATTCGTCAATAAATTTAAAAAGCGCAAAAACAGTCTTGGTTCGAAAATAATGGGAAATACAAACCCGAACAAGGAGCCGGTAAAGTGCGCCATGTGGCCTATGTTATCGCCCCCGCGTTTATCCATGTAAATGCAGTAAGCCAGGTAAAGCGGGCCAAATATAAATGCCGGTATGCCTATAGGTATAAAGAACAGATACAACTTGCCGAAAGGATTCATAAGGATAAACGCAAACACCACTGCTGATACACCACCGCTGGCACCCAGGCTGCGGTAGTTAGGGTTATCCTTTTGCTTAAACAGGTTCCACATATCGGCGGTTATCACCGCACCAAAATACATGATAACATACAGCACATGGCCATTCATTTCGTATATCTGCTCAAATCCATTTTCTACGTAAGCACCAAAACTATATAGGGCAAACATGTTGAAGAGCAGGTGCATGCCATCGCCATGAATAAAAGCACAGGATACAAACCGGTGGTATTCCTTATTGCGCCAGATGCGGTAAGGGTAGAAAACCAGGTTTTCTACTAACTGCAGGTTATTAAAAGCCAGGAAGGAAATAATGCACGTGACCGCTACAATCAATATTGTAATATTCATAAACGCTAAAATAAAAGGTTGCGCGACAGTTTATTCGTGGTGGTAAGGTTCGCCACGCAGAATGGTGAAAGCACGATAGAGTTGCTCGGAAAATATGGCCCGTATTATCTGGTGGCTAAAAGTCATTTTGCTAAGGCTTAGTTTGGCATTGGCGCGCTTGTAAACCTCATCGCTAAAGCCATAGGCGCCGCCTACTACAAAAAATATATTCTTTACCGATTGATTGAATACTCCCTCGATATACTTGGCAAACTGTATAGATGTATATTCCTTGCCTTTGTTATCCAGCAGTATCACAATATCGCCGGGTGCAATTTTCTTGAGTATCAGTTCGCCCTCTTTCTCTTTTATCTTTTGCTTGTCGGGGGCCTTGATGGCAGCATTATCCAACACCACTTCTTCAAATTTAGTGTAGTGGTTTATGCGCTTGCGGTAATCGTCGCAAATGCTTTTTACCTCCGGCGATGTGGTTTTACCGATAAGAAGAAAAGTTAGTTTCATATTTTCGCCGCTCACAATTTAGCGCGCATGAAAATAGTAAAGCATAGTAAAGTATTGGTTTGCCTGGTTATGATAGGCTTATTGCTGACCGGTTGTAAAAACAAATCGGAGCTGCTGCTGAGGACCTGGGCAGTAAACAACCTGAAATACTCGGCCGAGATTTCGCCGGAGAAACAGCCCGAAATTGACCGGATAGTAGAAGAGTTGCGCAACACATTCCGTATTACCTATAATGCCGATGGCACCTATAATACCACTACTGCTACCCAGCAGCTTAGCGGCAAATGGAAACTGAACTGGAACTCATCGGTTATTACATCTACCGACCAAAGCGGCGACTCGAAGGAATTTAAGATTTTAGAGTTGAGCGAGACGAAGTTTAACTTTAAAGCAGTAGACCAGGCCGGCGAAGTAGAGTTTGAAATGATACCCGTTAAAGAGGCAAAATGAAAAGCCGGTTAGCCTTTTTACTGGCTGTTGTAGTACTGGCATTTGCCCAATGCAACGATAAACCCAAAACTGAAATTGAAGGCTTGTGGCAGTTGCAGCAGCTTGAAATTAACGGCACCGTAATAACCGAAAAGATGCTGGGTAACTGGACCTGGGAGTTTAAAGGCGGCGGCCGATATGAAAGCAAAATGGGCCATTCGGAGGAGGAGGGCACCTATAGCGTAGAAGGCCAGATGCTTACTTTAAAATCTGAAACTATGGATAAACGGCCTGCCCAGGTAATGACAATACTTCGCCTTGATTCGGTGCAGATGGATTTAAAAGCCGCGGATGAAAAGAACAGCAGCTCGCTGAGTTTTAGAAAGGTGCGGAAGTAATTACTTCTCAAGTTCGTCTTTTATCTCTACCAAAAAAGCCCGTACCTTTTTCAGCTTATCTACCAGTAGCAATTTCTTTTTCTCCTCTTCAAATTTTGATTTAAGCTGCGTTTGGGCACCGTCCAGTGTGTAGCCTTTTTCTTTAACCAGGTGGTAAATAAGCCTAAGCTTCTCTATATCTTCTTTGGTGAAAAAACGGTCGCCCTTGGCATTTTTGCGGGGCTTGATGATATCAAACTGACCCTCCCAATAGCGCAACAGCGAGGCATTTACATCCAGCATGGCGGCTACTTCGCCTATGGAGTAATACAGTTTTTCTATCTCTTTTTCTTTCCAACCCACGGTGCGATTTTGGCTTAAATTACAGGGTATGCACATAAAACGGCTGTGCATACCTTTTTGAGTTAATTTATTGGTTTGTAGTTACTTGCATTTTTTTCGTGTGTATACCTTTGTGCACTTTCTGTGCATACCCTGTACGATTTGGTTAAAAGTTAATTTTACGCAAAACAGGTAATATCATTACCCTGGCCAGTGCTTTAATCCAGCGTCTGTCCAGGGGTGTTCGATATCTCCAGCATTTTCTCAAAGTCAGCATCTTTCAAGTCGTTGTAATAGAAGTAAACAGGGTTAACGGCAGCACCATTTTTAAGCACCTCGTAGTGCAGGTGCGGGCCTGTCGACTTACCGGTGTTGCCGGTGTTGCCTATCACTTCGCCCCGTGTTACCTTTTGGCCCGGCCTTACCTTAAAACGCGATAAGTGCGCATAGCGGGTGCGGTAGCCGTATCCGTGGTTTACTATTACTTCGTTACCATAGCCACCAAAGGAGTAGTTAACCGCTTCTACGGTACCATCGCCGGTTACGTGTACATCGGTACCCACCGGGCAGGTAAAGTCCATACCAGCGTGGAACTTCTGTATTTTATAAACCGGGTCAATACGCCAGCCAAAGCCCGATGCCATACGCTCTAAGCGCTTATTGAGTATGGGTTGAATAGAGGGGATGGCCACCAGCATCTTCTCCTTGTTCTTTATAAGGTCGGCAATTTCATCGTAGCTACGGCTTTGTATAACCATCTGCTTTTTAAGCCTGTCTACCTTCACGGCCAGGTCTTTCATCAGGTCCCCATTGTCGTATTTCTCAAGGTATTTGTAGCGGTTAACCCCACCGCTGCCGGCCTGCCACACGTCCTTATCTATCGGGTCAGCTTCGAACATTACCCGGTAAATATTGCCATCGCGGTAGTGCAGACCGTCCAGTACACTTGTAAGGCGGTCTACTTCCTGATTCATAATGTAATATTGGTCCTTCATTTCGTTCAACTCGGCCTTTAGCACTTTCTCTTTAGGCGAATCGAAGAACTTGTAATAAATCGTAGAGATACCCAGCGAAAACACAAGGGCAGCTACCAGGAACGAAAACAAGCGGAAAATGCGGCCGGTCCAGCTAACCACTGCTTTTTCATAGCTAAGCGTATGTGTATTGAACACAAAACGGTCTTTCTTTTTTAAAAGCGCCAGCCTGTTTGATATGTTACTGAATATGCCCAAATCTTAAGGTCTTTAGTGAATTCTTTTATTTTCGCCACTCCTGTTAAACGGGGCTAAATTATTATCATTTTTCACTTATAGTATTAAGGCATGACAAGTACGGAGATACGGAAGGCATTTTTAGACTTTTTTGAGAGTAAAGGGCACAAAATAGTGCCCAGCGCGCCTATTGTGGTAAAAAACGACCCTACCCTAATGTTTATCAATAGCGGTATGGCGCCGTTTAAAAACATCTTTTTGGGCAACGAACCCATAAAGTATAACCGCGTGGCCGATACCCAAAAGTGCCTGCGGGTAAGCGGAAAGCATAACGACCTGGAGGAAGTGGGCGTGGATACCTACCACCATACCATGTTTGAGATGCTGGGTAACTGGAGTTTTGGCGACTACTTTAAAAAAGAGGCGATTGAAT
>DATGXP010000887.1:0-19076 GCA_035298845.1 Chitinophagales bacterium | reverse complement strand
ATCTGCCGCGCTAACCGCGCGGATATAAATTTGCAGCGAATCGCCATCATCAAAACCGGTATAGTTATATACCAGGTTAGTGGTATCTACATCGGCTACCTTGCTAAACGCGCTATCGTTGCGGCTTACCCAAACCTCGTAGCGCAAAACACTTTGCGGCCAGTTGATATAGCGGTTCCACGCCAGGTTTACCTGGCTTTGGCAGGCTACCGTGCCCGCCGTAGCATAAATAGTATTATGGGGCGAAGTGCTGTAAGCGCTTATTTTACCACAGCTATCTACCGCAGCAATAGTATATACAAGCGAGCCCGTAGTAGGGTCACCAATTACATCCAGGTAGGTAGAACTGCTGTATCCGCATACAGTATCCAGCGGCACGGCTAAACCATTAGGCAGGTAGTAGTAAATGATATAGCACTGGGTTTGTGGCGATGGGCCCGGCTCCCAATTAAAAATAACATCTCCGTTGGCTGTTACCTCTACATTTACGATAGTAGGTGTAGTGGGGTTCAGGTTATTTACGGTATCTGAGGAAAGCACGGTAGCACCAGGGCAGTTATACTTTGCCACCATATAAAAATACCAGGTTGGGCTAATACCCAGATAACCGGTAAGCAATTGGCTGGTGGCTGCCTGATTAGTTACGGATACTGAATCGAAAGGGCCGCCGGGGCCGGTTTTAGATGTATAGATTGTATATTCTGCAAAAGCTCCGCAAGGATTGGCTGGTGGGTTGGTCCACGACAGCAAAATATCACCATTTACCTGGTCGTTCTGCACGCACTGCAGGTCGGGTGCCAGTATAACCTGGGCAAAACCTGGCAAGCAAAAAGCCACTACAAAAAATAGTATAAGAAGGAATTTCAGTTTCACGCTATATATAAATGGCTACAATAATAAAGAGTTATGCCGAAACCATTTAGTTGCAAGCAAAATAAGAACGCATATCGGCCGTTATATTGCGTGCTTTTCAGGCACTCTTCTCCTAATTAACGTTTGAGGCTTGCCGGTATAACACGCAGGCGGCAGCTGGTTTACTCCACCGATATTTTCTTTGCAGCAATACCCTGTGCAGTGCGGTATTGCAGCACATACATACCTTTGGCATAGCGGCTGATATCGATAGTAGTCTGCTCAAACAAACCGGCTGTATTTTTCTGCGCGTAAACTATGCGGCCGGCCATATCGGCAATAGTGATATCGCCACCCATAGCCGAAACATGGTTTAAGCTAAACCGCAGTATACCTGCACTTGGGTTGGGATAAACAGAAAATGCAGATTGTAACTCCTGGTTATTAGAGTGTATGCTGTTGGCCCCGGTGTTGGCACAAAACGCACCGGCCTCGGTAATAAACAAAGTATAGTCAGGTATTACACCCGGAAAATTAGCGCGCAGATAGTCGAATGGTGCTGCCCCCTGCTCGGTATAGGCAATGCCATCATAGTCTATCAGGTAAGCACCTACGGTATCGCTGGTGGTGCCCGATATGGTAATGCACGCACGGCCAAAACCTACCATAGTGCAGTTAGATGGATTGCAGGCACTGGTAATGCCCGAAGGCATATCGTTAAAGGATGTAATAACAATTGAATCTACTCCCACGCCACCAATACTTGGCGGTGTAAATAACTGCAATACGGTGCTGTAAGGCACATTGCGCTCAATACAAGGCAATGTCTCTGAAGGTGGCGAAAGCAGGTCTGTATTGGTGCTATCAATAACGCAGGCCTGCGCCATGGCGCCAACCGATACAAGTATAAGTGCAGCGAAAGAGAGTAAGTGTTTTTTCATATAGGCTTTTATTTCTGATTTATGTATGAAACTATCTGCGGTCACTATTTACTTCAGCTTTTGCAGCTCTTGTTTTAAAAAGGTAGAAAGCGACAATATGTAGGGCTTGCTAAAATCAAATTTAACGCCCGCTGTTTCATAAAACTCCGGTATTGTTTTGGTATAGCCCAGGCTAAGCGCTTTCTTATAATCGCTGATAGCTTTCTCTTTATCCTGTTTAAAATTTTTCCACAAGGCCAGTGAACCTAACTGCGCAAAGGCATACTCTATATAGTAAAACGGCACCACATAAAAGTGCAGGATGCTGTGGTAACCGGTTTCATGCATAGCTTCGCTGCCAGACCAGTTGATAGCAGCCGGGGCAAAGCGTTTGTTTAACTCTACCCACTTATTCCTTCTTTCGGCTACCGTATGGTCAGGATTGGTATACAACCAAAACTGGAAGCTATCGCCCAGGCATGTTTTGGTAAGCACGCTAAGTATTTGCTGCAATTGGTTTTTCCTGGCGCGTTTCAAATCGTCGGGGTTGGTATAAAAAATATCCCAGTGTTCCATGCTCATCAGCTCCATAGCCATAGAAGCTACTTCAGCAATTTCCGAGGTGGTATCTTTAAATGCGTTCAGTTCCAGTTTATGGGCCAGAAAAGTATGAATAGCGTGGCCACCTTCGTGCACCATTGTCACCAGGTCCTGCTCGGTGTTAGCCGAATTCATAAAAATAAACGGCACACCTATTTCCGGCATGGTCATATTATAACCGCCCGCACCTTTGTTCAGGCGCGAATCAAGGTCCAGATATTTCATCTGTTTCATTATCTCGATGCGCTCACCAAAATAAGGGTCCAGTTGGTTAAAGCAGGCAATAGTTTTGTCTACTAACTCATCGGTACTATTAAACGGCCTTAACGGTGGCTTACCGGTAGTGTCTACCTCCCGGTCCCAGGGTTTAAGTACATCCAGCCCCAATTCATTCTTCCGTTCATCGGCCAGTTGGTTAACCAGTGGCATCAGCACTTCCTCAATAGAGTTGTGGAACTGCAAACAATCCTGCGGGGTATAATCAAAACGCCATAACTCGCGGAAACGATACTCCATGTAATTGTCAAAGCCGGCGTTAAGGGCTATCTGGTGGCGTATTTTAATCAGGTCGGTAAGCAAGGCATCTAACTTCTCTGCATCCTGTAGTTTGCGGGCCTGTATCAATTTAAAAACCTCTTCGCGTTCGGCGCGGTTGTTACTGCGCATATAGCCATGCGCCTGCTGCATGGTTAACTCCTGCCCTTTGTAATTAATACTTTGTGCGCCCACAATGGTATCATACTCGCTTTGCTTCATTTGCAGCTGGCTGTTAAGCGGTATATTTTCTTCCCGGTATAACTCAAGCGATTCTTTTACTTTTCTTATAAAAGTAAAAAACACATCCTGGTCTAACTGGCTTACAAAGGGGCAAGCCATAAACTTCTTATCCATCTGGTGCGCTTGCACGGTTAGCTTTGGATAGATGTTTGTGTACTGGTTAACCAAATCTGCCTTGGCATTTTCGTCACTGGTGTCAATAGTAGTGCGCACATATACCCACCGGCTATACTCACCCAATACGGCATCCAGTTCGCTCCAGTCTTTTAACCATGCCTGCAAATCAGATAGTGAGTTAATACTCCTTTCTAACAGATTCTTGTAGTAAGGTTCTATATTTTCCCATTGCGTAGGGGCAAAGTCTTCTGTTACAAAAATACGCCTCTTGCGCTCCGGAATTTCTATGCCCTGAAAAGTTTCTGTTGTCATTGCTTGTTTATTTCTAACGGCCTAAGTGCAATCTTACTGCTACGATGCTTTACGCGGTGTGGTTATTTTGCGCACCGGTGCAGGCTTGCTTGTACCCTTAGAGCTTTGGTCGCTCTTGGTAGCAATGTGCTTGCTTTCTTTATGCGGTGTAAGGTCCTTCTTGGCTTCTGTGCTTTCTTCCGTTTCGCCTTCTGCCTTTTCTGCAGTAAGTTCTTCTATCAGGTTCTTGCCATCCAGTATGCTATACCATTTAGCCAGCTTTTTCATATCGCTTACATGCACCTTCTCTTTATCGTAGTTAGGCAGCACTTTGCCCATCCATGTTTTAAGGTCGGCTTCTTTTTTAGCATCAGGCAATGCAGCTTTGCTCTTCTTAATACCGGCCAGCACTTCTTTCAGCGATATGGTTTCTTCATTATCGGTATAGATAGTGATGTTGTCCAATGTAGAGAAAAGGTTATTTCTGCCCGAAACAAATTGTGTTTTATCGTCTACTAATGAGGTTACAATTAAACCATCGTTTCTGCGCGCAGAGATTTTAAACAAGCCAGGTAAACCGGGAATAGAAACAATTTCTGATAAGTCCATATGTTGATTTTTTTTAGGTCGGCAAATATAGAAACTAAAGCGAAAGGCAGCCTTATTATCTTATTTCTATCTAAAAACAGGCAAAAACTGTGAAATAGAGACGGCCAAGGCTGTGAACAGAGGTTTTAAAACCTTAAATTCGCCACCCCAATGCCATTTAAGTTAACTACCAAATATCAGCCTGCCGGCGACCAGCCCCTGGCCATAAAGCAACTTACCGAAGGTGTAAACCAGGACGATAAGCACCAGGTGCTGCTGGGTGTTACCGGTTCGGGCAAAACTTTTACCATAGCCAATGTAATACAGCAGGTGCAACGGCCTACGCTGGTACTTACGCATAATAAAACGCTGGTAGCGCAGCTTTACGGCGAGTTCAAGCAGTTTTTTCCCGACAATGCAGTAGAGTATTTTGTGTCATACTACGACTACTACCAGCCAGAGGCTTTTATAGTCTCCAGTGGTACGTATATCGAAAAAGACCAGAGTATTAATGAAGAGATAGAGAAACTGCGCTTAAGCACTACCGCCTCTCTCCTTTCGGGGCGCCGCGATATTATTGTAGTGGCATCCGTTAGCTGCATATACGGTTTGGGAAACCCGGTAGAAATTGAAAATGGAATTATAAAGATACACAAGGGCCAGGTAATTGCGCGGAACGCGTTTTTGCATAACCTGGTAAATGCGCTTTACTCGCGCGCCGAGGAGCTACAGCGCGGCACCTTTCGTGTAAAAGGTGATGTAGTAGAGATAGCCCTGCCCTATGTTGATTATGCTTTTCGTGTAACCTTCTTCGGCGATGAAATAGAAGAGATAGAAAGCTTTGAAACATCTACCGGCCGCACCTTGGGCAAGCTCACCACCACCTCTATTTTTCCTGCTAACCTGTATGTTACCAGCAAAGATTCGCTTTTACAGATACTAGATGAAATTCAACTGGAACTAAACACGCAGGTGCAGTATTTTAAAGAAGTAGGCAAGCATGTAGAAGCAGCGCGGTTGAAAGAACGTGTGGAGTTTGATATGGAAATGATGCGCGAACTGGGTTACTGCTCGGGTATTGAGAACTATTCGCGCTTTATGGATCGCCGGGCCAAAGGTTCGCGGCCTTATTGCCTGCTCGATTATTTTCCCGAAGATTTCCTGTTAGTAGTAGATGAAAGCCACGTAACCATTCCGCAGATAGGCGGCATGTCGGGTGGCGACCGCTCGCGCAAGATGAACCTGGTAGAATATGGTTTCCGCTTGCCTTCGGCACTGGATAACCGCCCCCTTGCTTTTGAAGAATTTAAGAAATTGGTTGGCCAAACAATATATGTAAGCGCCACACCCGGCGATTATGAAATGGAGCAAACCGAGGGTAGCTTTGTAGAACAGGTGGTAAGGCCTACCGGCCTGCTGGACCCACCTATAGAGGTGCGCCCAAGCCTGAACCAGATAGACGACCTGCTGGAAGAAATAGACGAATGTGTGAAGAAGAACGAGCGCGTGCTGGTTACTACGCTTACCAAGCGCATGGCCGAAGAGCTGAACAAATACATGCAGCGCGTTAGCATTAAGTGCCGCTACATACACAGCGAGGTACACACGCTTGACCGTATCGAAATTATCCGTGACCTGCGCTTAGGAAAATTTGATGTGCTGATAGGTGTAAACCTGTTGCGCGAAGGTTTGGATTTGCCGGAGGTATCACTGGTAGCAATTTTAGATGCCGATAAGGAGGGATTTCTGCGTAACCGCCGAAGCCTGATACAGGTGGCAGGCCGCGCCGCGCGAAATGTAAACGGCAAGGTAATTATGTATGCCGATAAAATTACCGGCAGTATGCAGCAGACCATTGACGAAACACAACGCCGCCGCGAGAAGCAGATTAAATACAACACAGAGAATAACATCACCCCGGTTACTATTTTCAAAAGCAAAGAGGATATTATGAACTCTACATCCGTACTAAACATACGTGTGGCACCCGATGCTTATATAGAACTGGAAGATGAGATGACGATAGCCGCCGAGCCACAGGCAGAATACATGAACGCCGACCAGTTGCACAAATCAATAGAGGCTATCCGCAAAAAAATGCTGGAGGCCAGTAAGGATACTGATTTCCTTACTGCCGCTAAGCTGCGCGACCAGATGATATCGATGCAAAAAACCTTGAAAGAGAAGTTTGGGAAATAAATATTGCCCAATGAATAACCCCTCTACCCTTATTCATATCGGATATCCCAAAGCGGCTTCTACACTGTTGCAACATTATTTCAGTACGCACCCTAACGTGTATTACAGTGGCGACCTGTTGGGCAACTACAAGTTTTCGGGCGAGATACAGATACCGCATATAGCCCTGACCACCGGGCAAACCCATCTTGTTGTTAGCGAAGAGCAGCTAAGTGTATGGCAGGGCAACCTGGATATAGTGGGTGTAAAATTCAAACCCTATGATGTGGCCGCGCAACAGCAAAAAACCGCGCAGCAACTCCATATCCGGTTTCCCGGTGCAAAAATCCTGATAGTTACCCGCGGGTTTCAGTCTGCATTGCAATCCATGTATTCGCAGTATGTAAGTATTGGTGGCATACTTAAATTTGAAGAATTTGAACAGCAGTTTGGCAGTATTTTATCTGCATTCTATAACTACGATTATGTGATATACACTTACCGGTCCATCTTTGGAGCCGGTAATGTGTTGGTGCTGCCTTTTGAAATGCTACGGCACCAGCCTAAAGATTTTATAAACCGCATCAATCAGTTTGGTGGTTTGCCCGAAATAGATTTTGAAGTATCGGTTAAAAATGCATCGCTGGGTAATGAAGAGGTGGAATCTTACCGCAAACTATCGTGGGTGTGGTATAAAACTATAAGCTGGCTGCCTTACAAAGCACAGCAGGCCCTTTATGGCTTATATGTATATATGCTGTATACCCGTAAGCTATCTAAAGTTACAGGGCTGTTTTCTTCAAAGGTTGAGCCTATACAGGTAAGCGATAGCACCCTCGCCCTTTTTACCGGCAAAGCAGAAGCTCTGCGTGGCGAAACTTTATACCATCCTTATTGGAAAGAATATTTACTTTGACCCTATGGCGCGCCAGCTTTATAAAACCTTATCGCCCAAAAATTATTCTGCCTTAAGCTATCTTAAAAATGTGTGGCAGTCGAGAATCCTCATTTTTACATTTGCAAAGCGTGACCTGCAAATACAATATGCGCAAACATACCTGGGTGTATTGTGGGCTATTATACAACCCTTAACCGGTTTGCTTATTTTTTCCTTTTTCTTTCAGCGATTAATGCCATTGCAGTTAGGCGTACCCTATCCTGTTTTTGTATTTACCGGTATGATGGGGTGGTTCTATTTTACACAACTGGTGGGGCAGGCGGGCACCTCGCTTATGAACAACCAGAACCTGATAAAGAAAATACATTTTCCGCGCCTGGTACTACCCTTATCTAAAATGATAGTGGGGCTGGTAGAATTTTGCATATCGCTATCCCTGCTGCTTATACTTATGTTTGTTACCGGTTGCCCGTTTTCGCTTAAAATACTTTTGCTGCCGCTGGTGGTAATTGCCAATGTGGTTACAGGCCTTAGTATTGGTATCTGGCTGTGCGCGCTAACTATCCGGTTCCGCGATTTTCACCACCTTATACCCTACCTGGTAGGTTTTGGCATTTGGCTAACACCGGTATTTTATCCCATTACTATTATACCTGCGCAACTAAACTGGGTATACTATTTGCACCCGGTGGCTAATGTAATTTCGCTTTACCGCTGGATATTTATTGGCTGGCCTGTTGATTTGGGACAAGTAGCTGTTTCATTTTCAATATCGCTGGTATTGTTTATTACCGGGCTTCTGTTTTTTATCCGTAACGAAAAACATATTGCAGATTACTAAACCAGGCATATGAACGAAACGGTATTAGAGGTTAAAAATATATCCAAGAGCTTTCGCATAAACGAAAGCCGCAAGGATAGTTTGAAAGAAACCATTGCAGGTTTATTCAGCTCTGCTACGGCAGCTACTACACAATTTTACGCGCTTAAAAATATTTCGTTTGAGCTTAAGCAGGGCGAAGTGCTGGGCATTATAGGCAAAAACGGGGCAGGCAAATCTACCTTGCTGAAAATACTAAGCGGCATTATTACCCCCGATGAAGGGGAGATAAACTTTTACTGCCGCTCTGCTTCGGTACTTGAAATTGGCGCGGGGTTTCACCCCGAGCTCAGTGGCCGCGAAAACATTTACCTGGCAGCCCAGCTATATGGTTTATCTAAAGCAGAAACCACAAAAAAATACCAGAGCATAGTTGACTTTAGCGGTATAGAGAAGTTTATAAACGAGCCGGTAAAAAATTACAGCGCCGGTATGTACCTGCGGTTGGCGTTTGCGGTGGTATCGCACATAGATGCCGATATCCTGATTTTTGATGAGGTGCTGAGCGTGGGCGACAATGAGTTTCAGTTGCAGTGCCAGCAGCATATTCAATCGCTTACCCAATCGGGCAAGGCTATTATTATAGTAACACACAACATGCGCGATGCCCTGCAATACTGCAGCCGCATAATGAAACTGGATAGTGGCAACACCGAAGACCTGGGTGAGCCGCAAGAGGTTATCAATAAATATATCAAACACTCTGTCGACCTTTCGGCGCGCAAAACCAATGCGGTTTACAACTTTGTGCAATGGGGCGATAAGGGGGCACAAAAAAATTTCAGGGTAGTAAGCTCGCGCATTACCAAAGCTGAAGGTGCTGGCGGTATAAATTTAAACGAGGCTTTTAACATTGTAACAGAGGTAGAAATGCTTACCCCTGACGATATAGGCTGCGTGTATCATGTGCTTGACAGCACCGGCTCTCCGGTGTTTACCTCATTTTCGCAAGAGGATAGGGCCAACCGCACGCTCAGGTCGGGCACGCTGGAGTTTACCTGCCACTTTCCTGCCAACCTGTTTAACCAGGGGCTGTTCAAGCTCAGCCTCTTTATAACCGACCGGGAAAATGAGATATATCATCTTGGCGAAGCATTTTATTTTGAAATATCTTTGCCCGAGGAAAATACCGACGATAATTTCTTTTATAAAAAGTATCCCGGCCCATTAAGGCCAAAGCTTAACTGGAAAATTGAAGCACTATGAGAAATGTATTAAAAGATAAAGCTGCCGAAGAGCAGTTTCAGAAAGATGGTTACATCTCTATGCCGCTGTTAAGTGCCGAAGAGGTTAAAACCCTGTATGATTTTTATGTAGCCAATAATGTGCGCGAAGACTACTACCAGAACAATACCGCAGAGTTTTCGATACTACACGCCGAGCGTCAGAAACGCGAAGAGATTTTCAACCTTATCACAGGCATTTTGCTGCCTAAGCTCGAAAATATTGTAAACGGCTATAAACCGCTTATTGCCAATTTTATTTGCAAAGACCCCGGCAAAGGCCAGGTACCGGTACACCAAAACTGGGCCGTAGTAGATGAAAAGAAATTCACTTCTATTTCTATCTGGTGCCCGCTGGTAGATGTAACCGAAACAAACGGCACGCTGCAGTTTGTTCCCGGCAGCCACAAGCGCTTTAGAGGCATTAGAGGAAGCCGTGGAAACGTAACGTTTAACCACATCGAAAAATTTGTAGTAGATAACTACCTGGTAAAAGTGCCTTTAAAAGCCGGCAACTGCATTATACTGGATGACAGCGTTATCCATTACTCAGATATTAACCAATCGGATAAAATACGCCTTTCTATCCAGCTGATTATGTACCCGCAGGAAGCAACACCCCTGCACCATACCTTTGTAGAAGAAAACGGCGCTACTATCTGCGAAACCTACGAGGCCGATGCCAGCTACTACTGGACTATTTATAAAATGAAAGGCGCCCTCGAAAAATACAAGTTGGTAAGCAGGAAAAAATTTCAATCGCCGGTATACAACGAAGAGCAGTTTGCCGCCAAAATGCGCGGCGAAGCAGAGGAGAAAACCGGCCTTATAGACCGGCTAAAAGCCATGTTTGCTTAAAGTACTACTAGTGGAAAGGCTTAATAGCTATTATCTCATAAAATATTAAGTACTCGGGCCCTATACCGTTGTACTTGCCTTTTTGGTCCTTATAAATTTCAGCCCCCGTATTGGCATAAAAGGTGTTCCCCTTTTCGTAATCGGGCATAAATGGCAGCATAGAAGCCGATATAACTTTAAGGTTGTTTTTACGCAAGGTGTTTAGGGTCTCGTCCAGGTGGCGCACGGTAAGGCTGGTAACCTTGTTGCACTGCTTTACGGCATAGTTAAGGTGGTCGCGCTCATCTTTATCGGTAGCTACTCCATGAAAAAAGTCCTTAATATAAATCATGCCATTGCGCTTAAGGCATTTTTGCGCACCTGCCATTACCTGGTCGGGGTAAGCCGAATGCACAAACGATTCAAGAAAATATATTACATCAAACTCCTCTTCGCTAAACTTTTTATCAATAAAGTGAAAGTCGTGCACGCTGGGGTATACCTGGCCCTTTAACTTCATGTTGGCCAGCTTTTCTTTGGCCGTGGCCTGCTGCTCAGGCGATATGGTAATTGCCTCTATAGCTACATCCAGCTGGGATGCGAAGTAAGATGCCGGGCCACAAACACCACAACCGGCATCCAGCAAGCGCATACCATCTTTAAGTTTCATGGCCTTTATATAGTAATCCAGAAAATCATCATCCTGCGGCATACGGTATGCCTGAAAGATATCCCCCATATATTTCAAGTACTCGTCGTGCTTCCGGGCATAATAATCTTTCACCTTACGACTTTCAAAACGGGTTAACAGCTCTTTTAACATACAGGCAGTATTAAATTGTTGAGGCCGAAAATAAAAAATAAGCCAAAAGCACCGTTATAAGTGCATTTTTTAAAGCCACAGTTTGGATAGCACATAGCACACTTTGTAGTATACTAAACCACCGTAACCTTTTCCAATTCGCCCCGTTTATTCACGCAAACAAGCTATCTAAAAAACAAACAAAATGAAAACTAACCACCTTTTAATCGTGTCTGCCTTAGCACTCACACAATTCTTTTCTTCGTGCAAAAAGGAAACAGTTACGCCTTCTAAAAATGTAACTACTCAAGCCAGCGTTGAAACCATAGCCAACGATAAAGCTTACTTAAACAGTGTATACTACAAAACCCTGTTAGTAGCGTTTGGTGCAGGCATGGGCGATATCAATATGTTTAAAAACGACGAGGCCAGCGATATACTTGCCGGTTGCGCAACGGTTACTACCGATACCACTGTGTTCCCTTACCAGGTAACTATCAACTTTGGCACCTCGGGCTGCACACTGTCAGATGGCACACCGGTAACCGGTGTAATTTACGGTACATATACCAACCGTAACCTGGGCACTTCAGGCAGCACAGCTACACTTGATATGAGCAACTTCTATATCAATGGCAACCAGGTACTGGGCACTTTCAGCGTTCACAATAAAGGTGCCTTTGGCGGTGGCAATTACTTCTTCGACCTTTCTGTAGGCGGCGGCGAGTTGAAATACGGCAGCGATGGCCGACTGGTAAAACAAAATGTTACATGGTTAGTAGAATGGCAAGCCAACGGCACTGCTACTAAAGAAGATGACTTCTTCGCCTTTACCGGTACTGCCAGCGGTGTTACATCTAACGGCGACAGCTATACCGAAACGATTGCAGAACCACTGCTTATGAGCCGTGCTACAGGCTGCGTTCGCCAGTTCGTTTCTGGTCAAACAGTAGCTACTATCTCAGGCCAGCCTGACCTAACCATCAACTACGGCGATGGCACCTGCGATACCCGTGCCGATGCTGTTCAAAACGGTGTTAGCGTAAGAATCAACCTGCAAAACTTCTAATAAAATAATTCAGCTATATGCAGAAACCCCGGCCTTAAAAGGTTCGGGGTTTTTGCTTTTGTATCACCTGAGCACCTATTTTTATTAAGCAGGTAAGTTATTTTTGAGGCCAACGGTGCAACTACTTAAAATAATACGGTTTAATAGCTGGTGGATGGTAATACCCCCGCAGGTGCTGGGCTGGATATACTTTTGCCTGCTGGTAACCCATGGCACCCTGCAGGCCGAATGGCCCCGTATACTGCTCTTCTTTACAGCCCTTGTAGCTACTTCCTCTTTTGGCTATTTACTCAATGATTTTTTTGATGTAGAAAGCGATAAAGCCGCCGGTAAAAAAAATGCGCTGGCAGGCTTTAACTACTGGCTCAGGCTTCTGTTTGTGGTATTGCCCCTGCTGCCTGGCATCGGCGCATGGGTGCTGCTAAAAATTCCGGGCCTGGGCGCTAATGCACTTTTTGCCTTGCAGATAGTGGCCCTTACGGTATACAGCGCCCCGCCCCTGCGGTTAAAAGAAAGGAGTGCAATGGGCATAGTAGCCGATGCCTTTTACGGCCATATTAACCCCGCGTTTATTGCGCTTACAGCTTTTGTGCCCGGCTATAGCCAAATGGTGTTTATTGGGCTGCTGGTGTTTGCGCTCATTTTTGTGTGTACTACCCTTAAGGGCCTGCGCAATATTTTGCTTCATCAATTAGACGACCGCAAAAAAGACAGCAAAGCCGGCACCAATACATTTGTAAGAAAAAACGGCGCATTGTTTACCCTTTATTTTATCAATAACCTGCTACCCTTCGAAATATTTTTTACGATAGCACTTTGTGTAGTTATAAGCTATATCTTCCCTCCTTTCCTTCTGTCCATCTTAATTTTTGCCGTGCTTACTTATTTAAAATTCAGCGGATGGAAACTGCCTTACCTGCCCAAGCGGCAACTAAAATTCAAGTTTCTCCATTTTTTAAATGATTACTACGAAGGATGGATACCGGTATTTTTTTTACTGCTGCTAAGCGTACGTAGCGCCGATTTTTTAATCTTGCTTGTATTGCACCTGGTGTTGTTTCCATCATTTGTTATTAAACTGTGGCACGATTTACAAACCATTGCACAAAATTTTAAAACCGAAGACGATTACTAATGTGCGGCATTGCAGGACATATAAATTATAAAGGCGGTATAACCGGGGCCAATATTACAGCCATGACCGAGGCTATCCGCCACCGCGGGCCCGATGGCGATGGTGCATACATCAACGCTTCGCAAACTGCAGGGCTGGGCCACAGGCGCTTATCCTTTCTCGACCTATCGGAAGCGGGCAAGCAACCCATGACCAATGAAGACTCTTCCTTATGGATAACTTACAACGGCGAGGTTTACAACTACATAGAACTGCGCCAGGAACTGGAAAAACACGGCCACACCTTCCGCTCGCACTGCGATACCGAGGTGATACTGCATGGCTACGAGCAATGGGGGCCCGCAGTGCTAAACAGGTTGAAAGGCATGTTTGCCTTTGCCATCTGGAACGAGAAAACACGCGAGCTGTTTGTAGCCCGCGATAGGTTTGGCATTAAGCCGCTGTATTACTACCACCAAAACGGCAACTTTATTTTTGGCTCAGAGATTAAAGCCATTAAAGCCAATAGCGCTGTAAACACAACACTGAATATTTCGTCCTTTACCGATTACTTTGTTTACCGGTATGTACCCAGCCCAAAAACAATTTGGAACGAAGTAAAAAAACTGCCACCGGCACACTACTTAATACTGTCAGAAAACGGTGCCGCAGAAACCACAAACTACTGGACCATCCCTTTTGGCGAAAAAGCACTTAGCGATAAAGAGGCTATAGAAAAATATGATGAGTTGCTGTTCAACTCTGTTTATACCCATGCCCGCAGCGATGTACCGGTGGGGTCTTTTCTCAGCGGCGGCTACGATAGCTCTGCACTGGTATATTACATGAGCCGGTTTGGCTACACGCCCAGCACCTTCTCTATTGGGTTTGAAGGCTGGGATGTAAGCGAGCATTTATTTGCCGGCATGGTGGCTAAGCAATACGGCACCGACCACCATTCGCTTATACTCCAATCGCAATCACTCGACCTGCTCGACCACTTGTCGTGGGTATACGATGAACCCAACGGCGATATATCTATCATACCTACGTATTTAGTAAGCCAGGAAGCCAGCAAACGGGTAAAGGCTGTAATGAGCGGCGAAGGTGCCGATGAAATGCTGGTAGGGTATCAGTGGCAAAAAGAATATCAACCGCAATCGCTTTCACTGGTGCAGCGCTTAAAGGCCATGTTTCAACCCGGCGATAACCCTTATATAGTTAAATACTATGCACAGGCTATGGCCATGGGCAGGTTCGATACTGCCGAACTGCAAAAACTGTTGCAACCCGATTTGCACAAGCACATCAATAAAAACCCCGATTGGTTTTACAGCGAAAACTACCGCGCCGATTTACCGGGCTTAAAAAGCATTCAGCAAATGGATGTAAGCTGTTTTATGGGCGAGCAGGTATTGGTTAAGGTAGATAGGGCGAGCATGGCTAACTCGCTGGAGGTGCGCGTACCTTTTCTGGACCATGAGATTTGTGAATTTATAATGGGCTTAAAAAGCAGCGTTTATTACAAACCCGAAGAAACCAAGCACCTGCTGTATCAAAACATTAAAAACCATTTTCCGCAGCAGATACTTGAGCGCAAAAAACAAGGTTTTGTAGGTCCTGATAAATATTACATGAATATGGATTGGTACCAGCAGCGGCTTAGCGATAGCAAACTGGCTCAAGACGGCATTGTAAACCCTGCCTATATCCAATCGCTACTGGATAAAAAAGACCACTGGCGGCTATGGAAAGTAGCTGTAATGGAAACCTGGTACCGCCGCTGGGTGTAAATAGAATTTACTTACCTGCGCTTGCTCTCTTATTACGCTTGTATTCTCTAAAAGAAACCATCTTCTGGCGCTGTGCATCCCACAGGTTGGCATGTACCGTTTTAAGGCTCTGCCAAAAAGTGATGGTATTGGTATGCTTCTCAAAAATAGGGTTCTCGCGGTGTACTTTAGGCAGGTTGTAATTAGGTATAGCCGGCGATAGGTGATGAATATGATGAAACCCAATGTTACCGGTTAACCAGTGCCCTATCCATGGCAGCTTGTAATAGGTGCTGCCTTTCATAGCGGCTACTACATAGTTCCAGTTCTCTTTGCCGCTTTTGTATACATGCTCGTACTGGTGCTGAATGTAAAAGAACCAAAGCGCATACGCACCAAAAAACAACAGGTTAATAAACTGCACTATTAAAAAACGGCCGGGGCCCAGCAGGTAGGCAAAAGCCGCATATACCAGTATAAACACAACATTGCTGATATTTACACTCTTACGCACCTTCTTAAAATAGTCGGTATTCAAAAATGCAAAGCGGTTATAAATTACCACATAAATAAACCCACCGATAGTAAACAGGTAAAACGGGTTGCGATAAATGCGGTACCATAATTTTTGTTTCCAGCCCAATGCGGCATAAGCCTCGGTAGACAGGCACTCTATATCTCCAATATCGCTAAACTCAAGCTGCCCGTTGTGTGCATGGTGAAAGCTGTGGTTTTTAGCCCAGTATTTGTAGGGTATAAGTGTGCACACACTGCAGATAGTGCCTATAATATCATTGGCTGTTTTGCTGCGTGTAAATGAGCTATGGCCGCAATCGTGCTGAATAATGAAGATGCGCCCAAGTATAAACCCGTTGAGTATAGCCACCGCAGCCGATAGCAGGATAGACTTATCGTACAGGTAAAATTGCAGTGCCAGTAGCAACAGGTAAAAGCTAAAACTATTGGCTATTTGTATAATAGCATCTTTGGTGCTTGGTATCTGGTATTTTCTTACAATGGCATTCCAGTTCTTAAGATCTTCCAGTAATTGTTCTTTGTTAAAGGCAGACATCGGGGTAATTGATTTAGAGGGCGCAATGATACAGCTTAAAACACTATTAATAGCTTATTTAATCGCCGTTTTTTAGGTATTCAACTAAGTTAACACATCGGTAGCTATTCGTTCACCACATTCGGTGCTTCGCTGCCTGGTATTGGAGAAGCGGGGGTTGTTTCTGTTTGCGTATCGGGCATACTCAGCGCCTCCAGCACTATTTTAGCCTTGGCAGGGCCTATTACCTGGCTTAACTCCTCCAGCGGCACCTCCTTCAACTTCTTTACACTGCGGTACTTTTTCAGCAGCAGCTCAAACGTTTTATCACCTATGCCTTTTATTTCGGTAAGGGCCGATGTAGCCTGGGTTTTGCTTCGCCGGTCGCGGTGGTGGGTAATACCAAACCGGTGCGCTTCATCGCGCATTTGCTGTATCAGCTTTAGCGACTCCGACTTTTTATTGATATAAAGCGGCAAGGTATCTTCCGGAAAATAAATCTCCTCCAGCCTTTTGGCTATACCTACTATAGGTATGCGCCCATACAGGCCCAACTGTTTCAGCGCATCTACCGCGCTGCTTAGCTGCCCTTTACCACCATCTACTATTATTAGTTGTGGCAAGGGCTGGTCCTCTTCCATCAGGCGCTTGTAGCGGCGTGTAATAACTTCATGCATGCTTGCAAAATCATCGGGGCCTTCTACTGTGCGTATATTAAAGTGGCGGTAGTCTTTCTTCGATGGTTTAGCGTTTTTAAATACCACACACGCGCTCACCGGGTTGGTACCCTGTATGTTCGAGTTATCAAAACACTCTATGTGCACCGGTAGTTCTTTCAGCTTCAAATCCTCTTTCAGCGTGCGCATAATGCGGAAAGCCGGCTTCTTCTCTTCGGCGGTCATACCCTGCTTTAGCTTCTCCATTTTCATGTACAGGGCATTCTTTACAGCCAGGTCCAGTAATCGTTTTTTATCGCCGGCCTGCGGTACGGTCACCTTTATCTTTTCAAACTCCTCTTCTATCTCAAAAGGCAATATCACCTCTGTCAGTCCTTCATTTTCTGCGAGTGTGTATTCTGCCACTGCCCGCAGTATCAATTCTTCCTTTGGCTCGTCTAACACCTTTTTAATTTCCAGCGCCCGGGTTTTTACCACGGTGCCGTTAGCTATCTTAAGGTAGTTAATAAAGGCCGCGCTCTCCGATTCAGTGTAACCATATACATCAATATCGGTAAGGCGGGCATTTACTATGGTCGATTTATTGGCATACCCCGTAAGCAATTCTATTTTCTCCCTGAACTCTTCCGCCCTTTCAAACTGCATATCGGCAGCATACTCGTTCATCTTCTTTTTCAGGTAATATTTTACCGAACCAAAATTGCTTTTCAGTATATCGCGTATCTGCTGTATCTCTTCATCGTAATCTTCTTTTGTTTGCAGGTTTTGACAAGGCCCCAGGCAGTTTTTGATATGGTACTCCAGGCACACTTTAAATTTACCGGCCTCTATGTTTTTAGGGGTTAAAGCCAGGTTGCAGGTACGCAGCGGAAAAATCTGTTTCAGCAGGTCAAGTATAATTTTGGCGTTGAACACCGAGGTGTAAGGCCCCAGGTATTCCGACCCATCGCGTATAATTTTGCGGGTAAAAAACACCCGCGGAAAAGGTTCTTTCTTAATGCAGATAAAAGGATATGTTTTATCATCCTTCAGCATTACATTATACTTGGGCTGATACTTTTTTATCAGCGAATTCTCCAGCAGCAGGGCATCCTGCTCGGTATCTACAATTACAAACTCTATTTTTTGTATATTGGTTACCAGCTGCCGTATACGGCGGGTGTGGTCGGTTTTGGTAAAGTAACTGCTAACCCGTTTTTTCAGGTCCTTGGCCTTACCTATATACATTATCTCATCATTCTCGCCAAGGTACTTGTATATACCCGGCTGAGAAGGCAGCGCATCGCGAAAAGCTTTATATTCTTCAAAGGTCATTTAGCTACACAACTTTTATCTTGTAAAGTTCCCACTAATTAATGAAACTATTTCAACCCGTTACGTATAATTAATAAAATAGCGAACAAGTTCTTTGCAATAATGTGGATGGGGTAAAATAAAAAAGGAGGAATGTGAACTCCCCCTTTTTTACGGCCGAAAGAAAGTTTGAAAACTATTGACGGGCGATAACCAGTTTTTTACTGTATACTTTATTGTTGGCAGTAATTACAGCGGTGTAAGTAGCATCCGCCAGAATATTAGTATCGAAATAGATAGTATTATCTCCGGTGTTAAGGGTATGCGATGCATGCGAAAGCTCACGGCCCAGCATGTCATACATTCTTACATCAATATCCTGCACGGTAGATGTAGTTACTACTATGCGCGATGCATCTTTGGCCGGGTTAGGTATAAACTCGCTGATGGTAAATACACTGCCCGAAGTAATCATAGCATTTACTATGTATGTTTCTTCACTGTGGCCATCGTTATCTACCTGGCGTAGTTTATAATAGTAAACCACGTTAGGCGATACATCATTATCATCAAATGTGTACGATTGTGTAGTGGTACTGTTATTATGTCCATCTACCCAGCCCACATTGGTAAAATTCATACCATCCACACTTCTTAAAACCTCAAATCCACGGTTATTTATTTCTACCGAAGTAGCCCACGACACCTGTATAAACTGGTTGTTTACAGGCTCAGCTTTTAAGTAAATCAACTCTACAGGCAAGGCATTATTAGACTTAGAGTGGCTCACCATAAAGTGAGAGAAACCTGTATAGCGCCCGCCCGGTACGCCCGGTTGCGTATAATCATAACATCCTGCATTACGTGTAAAAGTTATAAGGTCATCCATTGATGTAACGCTGGTATACACCTGCGATGTCCAGTCATCATTAGCCTGCGATGGGTTATCGTTTATAGGGGTGCTGTACTTAAGCGTTCTCCATGTTTCAAAATAGTTGGAGTTATCTATCATACCTTCTTCGGTAAAGCTTTGCGGAAACGACTCCATGCTGTACTGGTTAGCCGGGTCGCCCTGAAAACTCCAGTAACCGTGATCCCTGATGGCCTGCTCAAGTATTACCCAGCGCTGCACACCCG
>DATGXP010000886.1:0-4965 GCA_035298845.1 Chitinophagales bacterium | reverse complement strand
AGTCCATAGTTAAAGCCACATCACCCTTCTTATTAGTGATGTAGTTTACGTTGGTAGGGTAATATACTTTCTTATCGGCTGTATCACCGAGTATCAAGGCGTTTTGGCCTTTGCCGCGATACGCAATCCAGATGCGGGCAGAGTTTTTGGTTACAGAGCCTACTACCGGCCCTGCCAGCAGTTTTGGTTTCAGTTTTATCTGGGCCATTGCAAAGCATGCAACTACCAGTAGCAATATCAGTACACCGTATTTTTTCACGTGGCTAATGTAGGAAAGTTGGCACAACTGGTAGGAGCAGAGAAGCTGAAAAGTGTGGTGTTCTTACTACTGAAATTTACACTTGCTAAACTCCATTTTGGTTTCATGGCTGTTTTGTTTCATTACCACATCCAGGTACATCCATCGCTCGGGGTGTGGTACCTTGGGCCCTAACACTATTTTGCTAATGTTAGGCCTAGCCAAATTGGTCGATTCTATATATAAGCGGCGGGGCAATTCATTGCCACGCTGGTCGGTTTTTACAGCAGGATCGTGAGGCATGTAAAATTTAATCACCCGCAGCTCTTTTTCGAACTGGTAATCGGCGCTTTTGAAAAAGTACCTCAGCTCAGATACATAGCGATACATAAATTTATTGATGGCCGCATTCTTTTTGCTTTCATCGTTTGTATCTGCAGGGTCTTTAAGGCTTAGCAGTGCAGCCAGTTCAAACTTCAGATTGGTCATTTCCGTATTTACCTGGTCTACCATTTCTTTATTTCCTTCGGATACAATCATGCGTTTTTCTTTATCGTAATACAACACATGGTATAATGCCTGCCGGTCGGTGGGGTCAATTTCGCCAAATTGCATATCGGTATACAAGCCGGCATCCTGTTTATCAAAAAACGTGCGGCGGAAAGTAAGGCTGCAACCGGCAGCTTCCTCTTTCAGTTCATTTTTACCATAGGTGCGCCACATTACCAGGTAGTCATCTTTTTCCTCGGGCAGAAAGCTACCGAGGTAGATATTATTATCTTCTTGCCGGGTGCCGCGTTCAAAGGCAGTGCGCATTGGTGTATCCAGCATAAAATCGAGCAATACCTTTCCTTCTTCGGGGTCGTTCATAAATACTACATTGCTGTAGCGCAGCCGTGCCTCGGAGTTCATCACCATTATATCTGCTGTGCGCAGTTGAGTATAATGCACTACCGGTGCAGTACCTTTATATACAATCAGGCTGCGTATGTGTTCTACCCGCTCATTGATTAAGGCACAAGCCTGACGCAAAGGTCTTTTTTCTTCTTCCGGAAGTTCGGCTATAGCTTTCTCTACATAGTTGGCCGAAAAGCGGATATCCTCTGTATTGGTAGAAACAGCTTCGCCGGCGCGGGCTTTGGCTTCATCGCGCAGCTTTTTAAAATACTTAGAATAAGGCGCATACTTATAAGCCTCCTCGAAATAGTGCAAGGCCCCTACATAGTTTCCACGGCGGGTATATGATTTACCAATATGCGCATAAGCCTCGGGGTAACCGGGCCTTAACTGTAAAGCTTTATTGTAATCGGCATTGGCAATATCAAACCTGCCTAAGTCTTCGTAAGTAGCGCCCCTGTTAAGATAAGGCAGTGGATAGGTGGCATCTAAGTTGATAACTATGTTGTAGCAATCCAGGGCTTTGTCATACTGTTTTAAATTGTGGTAAGCTACGCCCAGGTTATTATATGCATCCAGATAGGTTGGGTCCAGTTCTATTGCCTTCAGATAATCTGCAATGGCATCCTGAAATTTGCCTTTACTATCACTGGTTACGCCACGGCCATTATAATACTCAGCATCGCCGGGGTTTAGCTCTATAGCCCTGCTGTAATCTTCTATCGCTTTATCAAACTCGCCTTTTCGCTCCCATACGCGTGCGCGGTTATGGTAGGCATCGGCATAGCCCGGCTTTAATTCCAGTGCGCGGTTGTAGTCAGCTATGGCTTTATCGTATTGCTCCAGGTTTTTGTAGGCAACTCCACGGCGCAGAAAGAATGGCGCTTCGGGATATTGTAATAAAGCATCATTATTCAGCAATTCTATTACCTTCTGGTATTCGCCTTTTAGTACCAGGTCTAAGGTTATTTCATTTAATTCCGTCAGTGTCATGAACAGGGGTTGTGAAAATAAATTTAGAAGTATTTTGGAAAAGCAGATAGGTGCCATTTTTCAAAAATGGCTACCCCCTGCGCTTTGGATAATTGCAATTTTACTTAAAACGGGTAAAGCCATTACTGCTTACGGGACTGCGTTTAATGCAAAGCTTCCAAACGGTCGTTTACTTTACCATTGCCTGAACAAGGTTGTTGTTTCCACCCATAGATACACCACCCTGCAGTTGCCATCCTTCGGCTAATTTTTGATTAACCTCCTGTTGCAGGTCCGCTGAATATCTATCCTGCAAAATTATGTACTGCTTTGCTACGCCCGCAACCGGACTGGTATAAGCCATGATTGTAAGTAAGAATACCGCAGCTATAGCCGCAAGCGAGAACCGGTTGAACATGTTTTTCATCTGTTTTATTTTTGTGATTAGCTAAGCTATAAAAACTTTGTGGACGTGTTTTAGCCTGCTTTATAATTGTATTTAGAGCAATGCCCCAAAAACACAAAAGCCCCGAACATGGTTCAGGGCTTTGTGTTATTTTGAAACTAAAATGTTTACTCGTTAATGATGCTGGCACCCAAATACTCGCGGTTCATGCGGGCTATGTTGGTCAGCTTAATTTCTTTAGGGCATTCGGCTTCGCAGGCGCCAATGTTGGTGCAGTTACCAAAGCCTTCTGCATCCATTTGGTTTACCATTTCTATAGCGCGTATTTTGCGTTCCGGGTTACCTTGTGGCAATAAAGCAAGCTGCGATATCTTAGCAGATACAAAAAGCATAGCAGAGCTGTTAGGGCAAGCTGCTACACAGGCACCACAACCTATACAGGCAGCAGCATCCATCGCTTTTTCGGCAAAGGCTTTTTCTACAGGCAGGTTGTTTGCATCCTGCGCCTGGCCGGTGTTAACCGATACAAAACCACCTTTGGCAATAATACGGTCGAATGCACCGCGGTCGGTAACCAAATCTTTCACCACAGGGAATGCTTTTGCTCTCCATGGCTCAACGTGTATGGTGTCGCCGTCTTTAAACGTGCGCATGTATAACTGGCAGGTAGTAGCTGCATGGTGAGGCCCGTGTGCGCGGCCATCGATATACATAGAGCACATACCGCAGATACCTTCGCGGCAATCGTGGTCGAAGGCAATAGGGTCTTCGCCTTTGCGCACCAGGTTATCGTTAAGCACATCTACCATCTCCAGAAAGCTCATATCGGCATTGATATTATCGATGGTATAATCTACCAACTTGCCTTCGGTGTTAGCGTTCTTTTGACGCCAAACTTTTAAGTTGAATTTCATAGCTGTTTATTTATAGCTTCTTACCTGTAACTGAATATTCTCAAACACTAACTCTTCTTTGTGTAATACCGGGTCGGCATCTACACCTTTAAATTCCCAGGCAGCGGCGTAGCGGTAGTTTTCATCATCGCGTTTTGCTTCGCCTTCTTCCTGGTACTCTACCCGGAAGTGGCCGCCGCAGCTTTCGTTGCGGTTAAGCGCATCTACTACCATAAGCTCACCTAGCTCTATAAAGTCGGCTACACGGCCTGCCTTATCAAACTCAGGGTTAAACTCGTTAAGCGTACCAGGTATTTTTACATCGCTCCAGAACTCTTTACGCAAATCCTGTATCATTTTACGAGCTTTGGTTAAGCCTTCGGCACTACGGGCCATACCGCAGTACTCCCACATAATTTTGCCTAATTGTTTATGGAAATCATCTACGGTTTTATTTCCCTTGATGTTCATCAGCTTTTCGGCACGCTCGCGGGCACTCTTCTCAGCTTCTACAAACGCCGGATGGTCGGTTGGTATAGCCTTGGTGAAAATTTCTGAAGCTAAGTAGTTGCCGATAGTATAAGGTATAACGAAGTAGCCGTCTGCCAAACCCTGCATAAGTGCTGAAGCCCCTAAGCGGTTAGCACCGTGGTCGCTAAAGTTAGCTTCGCCCAGCGCGTATAAGCCCGGCACGGTTGTCATCAATTCATAATCTACCCAAAGGCCACCCATGGTATAGTGTACCGCCGGATAAATTTTCATTGGTGTTTTAAGCGGGTCTTCGTTGGTTATGTTTTGATACATAGGGAACAACTCGCCGTAGCGGGCTTTCACAACTTCAACACCCAGACGCTTGATAGCATCTCCAAAATCTAAAAACACACCAAAGCCCGATGGTACTATACCACGGCCATCGTCGCAGGCCTCTTTAGCAGCACGTGAAGCAATATCGCGCGGGCACAGGTTACCGAACGAAGGGTATTTGCGCTCTAAGTAATAGTCGCGGTCTTCTTCTTTAATGTCTTCTGCACGTTTTTTGCCTTCGCGTATTGCTTTGGCATCTTCTTTAGTTTTAGGTACCCATACGCGGCCATCATTACGCAACGATTCGCTCATTAGCGTAAGTTTAGATTGGTAATCGCCGGTAACAGGTATACAGGTAGGGTGAATTTGCGTATAGCAAGGGTTGCCAAAGTAGGCGCCTTTTTTATGCGCTTTCCACGCGGCAGTTACGTTGCTGCCCATAGCATTGGTGCTAAGGAAAAAAACGTTGCCGTAGCCACCGGTGCATAATAGCACGGCATGGCCAAAGAATTTCTCTAACTGGCCGGTGATAAGGTTACGGGCAATAATACCGCGGGCTTTGCCCTCGATAGTTACCACCTCTACCATCTCGTGACGGTTATACATTTTTACATTGCCAAGGCCTATCTGGCGCTCTAAAGCACCATAAGCACCAAGTAACAACTGCTGGCCGGTTTGACCACGGGCGTAGAATGTACGCGACACCTGGGCACCACCAAACGAGCGGTTATCTAACAAACCACCGTAGTCGCGCG
>DATGXP010000885.1:0-1614 GCA_035298845.1 Chitinophagales bacterium | reverse complement strand
AAAGCGTTTATAATGCGGTGCTGCGGGTACACCATGCTGCTGCTGCTATGATGCGCGCTGGTACTGTGCTGAACGAGTTGAACCTGGAGGTGGGAAAGATAATGGAAGATGAACTGGTAAAACTCAAACTGCTAAAGGCTGCCGATGTAAAGAAACAAGACCCAAAGGCACCGCCACTATACAAAAAGTATTTTCCGCATGGCACTGCGCATTTTTTAGGGCTTGATGTGCATGATGTAGGTAACCGTTTTGCCAAGCTAAAGGAAGGTGCAGTGCTTACCTGCGAACCGGGTATATACATACGCGAAGAAAACCTTGGCATACGTATAGAAAACAATCTGTTGGTGACCAAAGGAAAACCGGTGGACCTGATGGCGAATATACCGATAGAGGCAGAAGAAATTGAGCAGATAATGAACAGTAAATAAACCCCTCTAAATCTCCCCTAAAGGGGAGACTTAAATACAAATACATAAATGAGTGTACTATCGCTTTTTAATATAGCTAACATGCTTACCCTGATCAACCTGTTTTCGGGTTGTATGGCGGTGGTGTTTTTATTTAATTACCGAATAGAACTGGTGCCGTATTGTGTGCTGGTATCGCTGGTGGCCGATTTTTTAGATGGCTTTGCAGCGCGCTTAACCAAGAACCCAACCAATATAGGCCTGCAGCTGGACAGCCTGGCCGATGTGGTAAGTTTTGGTGTTGTACCGGGGGCTATCATCTTTCAATTGCTATTTCAAAAATTCGAATCGAGCGAGGCGATGATATCTACCAACCGTTTGTATTTATACTCAGCGCCGGCCTTCCTTATCACGCTGTTTGCGGCGTTGCGACTGGCTAAGTTTAATGTGGATACACGACAGACTACCGGCTTTATTGGCCTGGCCACGCCAGCAGCTACTTTGTTTGTGGTGGGTTTGCTGTTGATGTTCCTAAACAACTCGTTTGGATTGGCTGGCTTAATTTACACAGGCAAAGTATTATACGGCACGGCACTTGTGCTGCCAGTACTGATGATATCGGAGATACCCATGTTTGGATTTAAGTTTAAGAGTTATGGATGGAAAGGAAACGAGGTTAGATACCTGTTTATAATTCTTTCAGTAGTTTTGATGGCTACGCTTAAATTTGCGGCAGTTCCTTTAATAGTTATACTTTACGTTATTGTTTCTATCATCCAAAAACTGATCAACAAATGAATTTTCGCGCCGAGATTGATGTAATGCCACTTAAAGAATTATTAGACCCACAAGGTAAAGCCGTAGCCCATGGCTTGCAAAAAATGAATTTTGATGGCATAGCTGATGTGCGCATTGGCAAACACATAACGCTGAAAATAAACGCAGCGAGCAAAGAAGAAGCGACCACACAGGTAGAAAACGCCTGTAAAAAACTATTGGCCAATCCGATAATGGAAGGCTATAAGTTTGAATTGGTACAGGAGTAAAATCCAGTATTGAGTAGCTAGTATTGAGTAGTTAGAAAAACATTCGTTATACTTAGTACTTATCGCTAAATACCATGAAGCTTTTTATTGTTCCCACCCCGGTTGGAAATTTAGAGGATATAACGCTTCGGGCTATCCGCACGCTTAAGGAGTGCGACCTG
>DATGXP010000884.1:0-11429 GCA_035298845.1 Chitinophagales bacterium | reverse complement strand
GTAAGTTGCCCTTTACCGTGCCTAAGCTGGAGAGTGATTTACCACCGTTTAATTCATTTGAGGCAAATGCAGAGTATGGGTATTATCATGGCTATGCGCTGTTTGATAAAGAGCATACAACCCCTCGTTATCCATTTGGATATGGGTTAAGCTATACGCAGTTTACTATCTCTAACATAAAAACATCCGAAGTTTTTTCAACTTCGGATGTTTTAGCCATATCGGTTAAGGTTAAAAACACCGGCGACCGCAGCGGGGCAGAAGTGGTGCAGGTATATGTTAGTCCGCCAAAAGGCAAAGTTGATGTGCCCGAAAAACTGCTGCGGGCCTTTCAAAAGGTTTACCTGCAGCCGGGCGAAGAGAAAACGGTAGAGCTAACCGTACCGGTTAAAGACTTAGCGTATTATGATGAAGCAACTAAAAGCTGGATAGTGGAGAAAGGAAAGTATGAAGTGCTGGTGGGGAATAGTTCGAGGGATGAGGGGATGGTTTCGCAATCAATTACTATTAAATAAATACAGGTTAAAATGATGCGATTTTTTTTTGTGCTTTGCTTTTTTGCTGCTATCCAATTTCTTTCTGCACAACAAATTGATAGCGCAGCTTTGGAAAGAATAGAGGAATTGACTAATGCTCTTAAAGGAGATAGCCAATACTACTGCTCGATAAGATTTGACAGGGCTGTAGATTACCGCTCTATATCTGAACATGAAAAAGCAGTATTGGATCTGAATTACTACATTGATAATTGCGGGGCTATGAAAATGGCTTACAATCTAAGAGCTGAAAGCAACAGGAAACTCAAAAAGTATAAGGAGTCATTAGTCGATTATCAAAAAGCATATGATTTGGCGTATGATGGGAAAGGTGGGATTATGTTCGAAATAGGATTTTGCTATGCACAGTTAGAAAAAACAGACTCAGCAATAATCTCATACACAAAAGCTATCGAATTAGATGATACTCAAGATATCTGCTACTACAACCGAGGTCTTCTGTTAATTAACAAAGGACGCAATGATGAAGGTTGTGCCGATTTAAAAAAGGCTATGACTTTAGGCTTAGCAAATGCCAAATACCCTTATACAGATTTTTGCAAATAATCACATCTATTTCGCCCCACACCCTTGCAAATTCCAAAACCCTTTTTACTTTTGTGACTGATTAGTCAGTTTATTTAAAACAATAAAGAGGGCTTAATACCATGAAAATTTCAGAAAAGCAGAGTGAAAAGCGGAGAGCGATACTGGATGCCAGCCTGAAGCTGTTTTGCGAAAAATGTTTCCAGGATACATCTACCGCCAGCATATCGCAGGAAGCAAATGTAGGCACAGGAACATTGTTCTGTTATTTTGATAGTAAAGAAGAACTGGTAAACGAGCTATACCTGGAATGTAAAAGTGAGTTTGCCGAGTATATCGAAACCGGTGTATGGGAGCACCCCACCTTTAAGCTGCAATTGAAGCACATATTTGATAGAACAGTGCAGTGGTATATAGATAACCCGCGGAAAATCAAATTTATGCTGCAATACAGCAGCTCGGGCCTTATAACCAAAGTGACCAAAGAACGTGCGATGCTGCGCATGAACGCTGTGAACGATGTAGTGAAAAAGGCCATGGAAACGGGGGAAGCTACCGTGCAGTCGCTCGAAATGGTATGCTACGCTATCTCTGCTTATTTCCACCAGGTAGGTTTATACATATCTGAGAAGGATACCAAAAGCATTAAAAAGCTGCAGGACGAAGCATTTTCTCTTATCTGGAAAGGCCTCAACTAAAAAAATTTGTTTGCACAAAATTGACTGATTAATCAATCTTATCTAATTTAAACTAATACCTTAAGCAACTCCCCTACATGAAACGGCATTTACATCTCTTCTTTATTTTTCTCTTATCGCTGGCTAATGTGCTGCATGCACAGGTAACCAACGATAGCCTGCTGGAAAGCGGCACACTGGAGAACATCATTAAATACACGCTTGCCCACCAACCGGCTATACAAAAGTCGCTGCTGGATGAGCGTATCACCAAATCGCAGGTAAACACGCGCCTGGCCGACTGGTACCCAAACATTGGCTACAACTACAGCTTTCAGCACAACTTTCAGTTGCAGTATGCTTCGTTTCAGGGCCAGGTAATACAACTGGGTAACCGCAACACCAGTATGCAGCAGTTTGCCTACACGCAAAACATACTTACGCCGGCACTGGTGTTTGCTGCTACCACCGCCAGCGATGTAAAGAAAGCATCTACACAGGTTACCACTATTAATAAGGTGCAGGTGGTAGCGCAGGTTAGCAAAGCCTTTTACGATGTGTTGCTGACACAACAACAGATAAAGGTGAGCGAAGAAAACATCACCCGGTTGGAACGCAGTGTAAAAGATGCCCGCGCACAATACCAGAGCGGCATAGTAGATAAAACCGATTACCAGCGCGCCACCATACTTTTGAATAATGCATTAGCCCTTAAAAAAGGAAACGAAGAAGCAGTAAAAGCAAAAGTGGAATACCTGAAATCGGTAATGGGCTACCCGGTGAAACAAACACTGGCACTGATATACGATACCGCGCAAATGGAAGGTGCTATCAATTACGAAGCCAGCGGCACAGTAGATTACAATAACCGCCCCGAATATCAGCTGCTTCAAACGCAACGTCAGTTACAGGCAGGTAATGTAAAGTATAGCAAGCTGGCTTTTCTGCCATCGCTGCAGGGCTTTGCGGCTTACAACCTGAACTACTTGAACGATGATGCAGCAAAGTTGTATAACACCAACTACCCCAACTCATACGCCGGTGTAACTGTGGCTATACCGCTGGTAGCCGGTGGCAAACGCTGGATGAACATCCGCCAGGCCAAGTGGCAGTTAAAGAAATCAGATTTGGACATTACCGGTCTGGAGAATAACATCAACGCACAATACGCGCAGGCGCTGGCAGCATACAACAGCAGCCTGGCTAACTACAATGCGGTGAAAGAAAACCTGCAACTGGCACAGGAGGTTTACAACATCATTCAGTTGCAATACCGCAGCGGGGTAAAAACCTACTTAGAGGTACTGATAGCCGAGAGCGACCTGCGCACCTCGCAGATCAATTATTACAACGCACTTTACCAGGCACTATCCGGTAAGGTAGATTTACAACAAGCAGCAGGACAATTAAAATATTAATACAAAACCCCTTTTATAAAATGTTACAGATGATACATAAATTCTTACAAGCCACCTTACTTATACTGGTTCTATCACTTTTATTATCCATGGCAGCCTGCAAGGGCGGCCAGCAAGGCGGCGGTTGGAGCCAGGGCCCCGTGGCCGTTGAAACTGCCAAAGTAGGTGCTACACACATTGCTTATAACAGCACTTACCCCGGTACCGTGGTAGCGCTTAACCAGATTGAGCTGCGCGCACAGGTGAGCGGTTTTGTTACCGGTATCTATTTTAAAGATGGCGACCGCGTGCGCAAGGGCCAGAAACTTTATACCATAGATGCGCAGATGTACGCCGCCAACTACGACCAATCGGTAGCCAACCTGCACCTGCAGGAGAGCAACCTGGTGAAAGCACAAAAAGATGCAGACCGTTACCACGAGTTAGAGAAGAACGACGCGATTGCCAAGCAACAGGTAGACTATGCCGATGCCGCATTAGAAGCTGCGAAGAAACAAGTTGATGCCGCGAAAGCTAATGTACAAAGCACGCAGACCGGTGTAAAGTACACCACTATTGTTGCCCCGTTTGACGGCACTATTGGTATATCGCAGGTAAAAGAAGGTACAGCTGTTACAGCCGGCGTAACCTTGCTGAACACGGTATCTACCGATAACCCGATGGCCGTTGACTTTGCCATAGACCAGCGCGAGATATTCCGCTTTACCACTTTACAGCAGAACGCGAAGCCTAACGATTCTACTTTCAGCATTGCATTTACCGACACAGAAATTTACCCGTCTTATGGCCGCATAAGTTTACTGGACCGCGCTGTTGACCCACAGACCGGTACTTTAAAAGTACGGTTAGAGTTTCAGAACAAGCAAAACCTGCTGCGTGCAGGTATGAGTTGCAATGTGCGCGTAGCCAACAGCAATGCAGTGCCGGCTATAGCAGTGCCTGCCAAGGCCATCACCGAGCAGTTGGGCGAATACTTTGTGTATGTAGCCACCGATAGCAGTAAGGTTACACAGCGCAAGGTAATACTGGGCACGTCGCTGGGCGATACCGTTATTATTAAAGAAGGCCTGAAAGAAGGTGAAACCATTGTGACCGATGGCGTGCAAAAACTGCACGAAGGTTCGGTGATTGAAACCGGTGCGCCTGCTGCTGCCAAAAAATAAATGCAGTAATGCATTTACTGTATTCTCTATTGTATAACATCCCCTATTTAATCTCTTAAAGAATGATCGCAAATACATTTATAAAAAGGCCTGTAACAGCCATGGTAATATCCATTGTTATTACAGCCGTGGGACTGATATCGCTGCTGAATTTACCGGTGGCGCAGTACCCCAACATTACCCCGCCGCAGGTTACCATAGCCGGCCTGTTTACCGGTGCCGATGCCGAAACCGTGGAGCAAACCACCACCACCGCTATAGAAACACAGGTGAATGGTACACCGGGCATGACCTACATTAACAGCACCAGCACCAGCGATGGCCGCAGTAACATCAACGTAAACTTCGAGGTAGGTACCGATATTGATATAGCCGCGCTGGATGTGCAAAACCGTGTGAGCGTAGCTGAACCAACGCTACCGGATGCGGTTAAGCGCCTGGGCCTTACAGTGCGGAAGCGTAACCCCGGCATTATGATGGTGATAGCCCTCTACTCACCAAACGGCACGCACGATGCAACTTTCCTGGGTAACTATTCCAACATCTATATAAAAGATGCCATGCTGCGCGTAAAGGGTGTGGGCGACATCGTATCGTTTGGCGATGATTTTGGTATGCGTATATGGCTGAACCCCGATAAGCTGGCATCATTAAGCCTGAGCCCCAACGAAGTGATTGCCGCCTTGCAGGAGCAGAACCTGCAGGTAGCGGTAGGTAGTGTGGGCGGTACGCCGCAGCCGGGCAAACAGGCGTTTGAGTATAACGTGTTTACCAATAGCCGCTTGAACAAGAAAGAGGAGTTTGAAAATATAGTGGTGCGCAACAATGCGCAAACCGGTGCGCTTACTTACCTGAAGGATGTAGCACGTGTAGAGTTGGGTAAGTTTACTTACAGCAATAATGCGTATGTAAACGGCAAGCCTGCCGCCTTCATGCTCTTGTTTCAATCGCCGGGCGCTAATGCCCTGCAAACTTACGAGGCAGTGAATAAGACCATTGCCGAAATGAAGAAGACCTTCCCTAAGGATGTAGACTACCTGGTACCGTACGAAACAGTATCGGTGGTTAGCGCTTCTATACACGAGGTATTGGTAACCTTTGCCGAAGCCTTGTTACTGGTTATCATCGTAGTGTTCCTGTTTTTACAAAGCTGGCGCGCTACCTTAATACCGGTGCTGGCTATACCGGTATCGCTGATAGGTACCTTTGCCTTCTTTATACCACTGGGTTTCTCCATCAATACCTTCACCCTGCTGGGTATGGTGCTGGCCATAGGTATAGTGGTAGATGATGCCATTGTTGTGGTAGAGGCCGTGCAGCACCTGATAGACCATGAGCATCTTTCGCCGCGCAAAGCAACCTACAAAGCCATGAAAGAAATTTCAGGTCCGGTAATAGCCATTGCCCTCATATTGGCTGCCGTGTTTGTACCGGTAGGTTTTATACCCGGCATTGTAGGCCGTTTGTATCAGCAGTTTGCTATCACCATTGCCATATCGGTATTAATATCAGCCTTTGTGGCCCTTACACTTACACCGGCTTTGTGTGTTATGCTTTTAAGGCGCAGCACGGTAGCTACCAGCAACGGCGTGTTCGCACGTTTCTTCAGGGCTTTCAACAAAGGGTTTGATAAAATAAACGGGGGCTATACGCACTGGGTTAGCAAATGGATAAAGTTTACACCTTACGTACTCATTATGCTTATCTGTTTGTTTGTGGGGTTGGGCTTCCTGTTTAGCAATAAGCCTACCGGCTTTATACCTAACGAAGACCAGGGCTATATGTTTATAGCTTACGAGTTGCCCGAGGCAACCTCTACTACGCGCAACATAGAAGTGCTGCAAAGCATTATTAAAGAAGTAGGTACTGTAGAAGGTGTATTAAACACCGGTGCTATTGCAGGCTTCAACGCTATCTCCAACTCTAACAAGAGTAACGTGGGCACTATCTTCGTATTGCTAAAACCGTGGGAAGAGCGCAAGGGTAAAGATGTGCAGTTTGCATCTATCCTCGGAAATATACAGGGCAAGCTAAACGGTATACGCGCTATCAGCGGTATGGCTATTCAGCCGCCGGCTATAGATGGCTTAGGCAGCACCGGTGGTTTTACTTTCGAAATTCAGAAACGCGAAAGCACCGACGACCTGAAAGCCTTTGAAAAAGTGGCCGATAATTTCCTGAACGAGCTTCGCCAGCGTCCGGAGATTGCTATGGCTTACAGCTTTTTCAATGTGCGTACACCGGGCTATAAAATTGACCTGGACCGCGATAAGGCAAAAAAACTGGGCGTAAACATAGCCGAGGCTTACAGTGTAATGAGCACCATGCTGGGCAGCACGTATGTAAATGATTTTAATTTGTATGGCCGTAACTTCCGCGTAATGGCACAGGCCGATTCCAGTTTCCGTGGCGATGTAAAATCGCTGGAAAAATACTATGTGCGCAACAGCGTGGGCGGCATGGTGCCGCTAAGCGCCTTAACCACCGTAAAGGTAATTGAGCAACCGGCCATGATAGCGCACTACAACATTTTTCAAACAGTAGAAATTAACGGCGAACCGGCACCGGGTTATAGCTCGGGCCAGGCTATACAGGCGCTGAAAGAAACAGCTGCCAAAACATTGCCTGCCGGTTACGGCTACGAGTTCTCGGGCCTTAGCGCCGAAGAGATAAAAGCAGGCAGCACCTCGTTGTATATCTTTATGCTATCGCTGGCTTTTGTGTTCCTGTTTTTGGCAGCATTGTACGAGAGCTGGGCTGTTCCCTTCTCGGTACTGTTCGCCGTGCCTATCGGCGCCTTTGGTTCTATCCTAACGCTTATGCTGTTACCGAACCTTACCAATAACGTATATGCGCAAATTGGTTTGATAACGCTGATAGGCCTTGCTGCCAAGAATGCGATATTGATTGTAGAGTTTGCCAAAGAGCGGGTAGACCGCGGCATGAACGTAATTAAAGCAACGCTGGAAGCCGTGAAGCTCCGCTTGCGACCGATTGTAATGACCTCGCTGGCTTTCATCTTTGGTGTATTGCCTCTGGCCTTTGCCAGTGGTGCCGGTGCCGAAGCCCGCAAAACAATTGGCTGGACGGTTTTTGGCGGTATGCTGGCGGCCACCACGCTGGCCATATTTGTAGTACCGGTATTGTTTGTAGCTATCACTAAGCTATCGCATAAGCTAAGAGGCAATAAAATTGAAGAAGAAGATCTGGAAGAAGATTTAGCGGTATAAAAAGCCTTCAGCAGTTTTAGGCCTTGAAAGGCCGTAACATAACAGCGAGGGGTGTAAGCCCCTCATAACTTCGTTTTTGTTGGTGTGCCGGATGATGTAATAATCATTCGGCTTTTTTATTTGAATGTCTGCGTCTATCGCAGTTTTACACCTTTCAAATATTTTGTAACTCCCCCTCCGGAGCCACCGGTTCTTGATTCGTAAAAAACAGAGTCATTTAATGATTTTCTAAACGTAAGTTTGCTGTACGGTTGAGCACCCGTAGTCCACTTAAATGTGTAGTTTGAGGTATCAACACCGGTATAAGTGTGCTTGTAGTTATAGGCAATGAAAGTGTCATTTTGATAGCTAACCATCATGGTGTCATCAATCGACTGAGACGAAGGCACGTTTCCAACTAACCATTGCGTAGATAGTCCTGTAACGTGATAAGCCCCTACCAAAGCCCCGACAGGAATGCTACAGTTGGGCCCACCCCATCCGCTATCGCACACGCAAATGCCGCCTTGCTCATGCCTGTGCACTCCGCAAACAATGCCTTCGGAGGGATAGCATTCGCCGTACAAGCATGTTTCGTTGGGGCCACAAGCTTCACAGCCGCTGGGTTTACAGCCAGGCAACAGAAAGATAAATAGTACCGGAAATATATACCGCATGCAACTCATTAGTAGCATAAAAGTATTAAAAGAAATAATATATCTATAAGAGGCGGTGATATAATAGTCATCCGGCTTTTTTATTTATCTAAACCTTATACTTTAATTTAAGTTATCTTGCTCACTCACTTAATGTATAACACAGCTCAAATGTCTCCTTTTGCCAAACTATACTATATTCTGTTTTTCTGTTGTTTGGTTATAGCAGCCCGGGCACAACAAAAGGACATTACTATTGACGCCATAAGGATTAAGGACAAAACACTGGTGCTATACACCAGCGATGAAAAATCGGTAGAGCGAACACTGCATTTTAAAGATGGCATTTACATCGCCAGCTATAAGCAGGTAGACTTTATTGTAAACTTCGACTCGGTAGCCAACAACGCCGCTGCACAAAAACTGGCTACAGAAGCACGCGAACAACACCGCCCCCGCTATAAAGAGCCCATGGTAAATACCGTGCTGACTATTGTATACGATTCTGAAACCGTTTATTGGATAACCCCCCAAGCTAAGAGCGGTAAGCCTGTTTACGAAGAGCAGTTAAACAAAGCCAAAGGCCCTAAACTATATGTAAACGAAAAGAAGACTTGCCGGATTACAGTGGTAAGGGCTAAGTAGGGAATAGTATTCGAATCATAATAAGCCCATCTCAACGTGCACGTTTGCATATGCAAGGTGGCTGTGTCACAGTATTGTAAAATTTAATGTTTCAGCGCACACTGCTTGCTTCTTTCCCTACCTTTGCTGAAAGAACCATTATGAAAGCACTGTACATTTTACTTGTTGCCTTTGCTGTTAGCTGGTGTTTGTCTGCCACTGCACAACCTTACACTATACCGGTAGTCTTTCATGTATTGCACCAGGGTGGCCCTGAGAATATTTCAGATGCTCAGATAATAGATGCTATTCGTATTCTCAATGAAGATTTTAATAAGCAAAATGCGGATACTGCTTCGGTAGTAGCTTACTATAAAAATAATATTGCAGATATGCAGGTGACCTTTCGTCTGGCAAACGTTGATCCCAATGGAAACCTTACCAATGGCATCGACCGGATTTACAGTTCACTTACATATGTGGGTGGTGCTTCGGCTAAATTAAATCCATGGGATAGAAGCCGATACTTAAATATATGGGTAGTAGCGAGCAGAATAACTTATCAGGGATATGCATATTACCCTGGCAGTTACTTATCTGCGGATACTTCAACCCTACCATGTGCAGATTTAATGATGATACACTATTATATTGGGTCTATTGGTACTGGCAGTTATCCGCTTAGCCGGTCATTAACCCACAGTGTAGGTCACTACCTGTGTCTTCTACATCCTTGGGGGCTCTCTATGGAGCCCGGCGTAGCCTGCGCCGAAGGCGACAGTGTTGCAGATACGCCACCCACCAGAGGGTCTACCTCTTGCAACCTTGCACTGAACTATTGCACCCCTGGAACACCTGAGAACGTTCAGAATTTTATGGACTTTAGTTATTGCAGCCGCATGTTTACCAATGGCCAAAAAGCACGCGTACATGCCTGCCTGGATAACTACCGCGATAGCCTGGCAATGCCATCTAATTTAGTAGCTACAGGCACCGATTATGTGACCCCGCTGCCCAGCCCGCCTATAGCCGACTTCAGTGTAAACAACCGGTTGGTATGCTTAGGCACACCGGTTATATTTAGCGATGATACTTATAACGGCACACCCTCTAGCCGGCAGTGGACTTTTCAGAATGCTAATATTACTACCTCTACCGATGAAGACCCCGTAGTTACGTTCACAGCTCTTGGCTGGCAAAGTGTAACGCTGGATGTAAGCAATGCACAGGGCAGCAGTACTAAAACGCGCTCGCTGGTGTATGTAGCCGATGCCGGCGCACAGCTTTCAGTACCGTATTACAACAGCTTTAGCGATACCGCCGATTTTGCCGCCAACTGGATACCGATGAACGTAGATGACGATTCAACTTCTTTTATGCTTTCGGGCAATGGCGCTTTTACTAATAGCATGGCTATTGTGCTTACCAACTTCAACAGCAATGTAGATGGCAGTTACGATGAACTGATAACACCGGCCTTTGATTTAACCAATGTAACGGCACCCAACGATAGCCTTTCGTTTGTTTACTCTTACGCTGCGCAGGAGTTTGTACCACCCGGCCCTATCGATTCGCTGGTGGTGTATGCCACCTCTAATTGCGGCAGCACCTGGACAAATATTTTTAAAAAGGGCGGCGATGCACTGATGAATGGCGGCTACCTATCCAGCCTGTTTGTTCCTACCAACGCCGCTTACTGGAGCCAGGTGAACGTGCCCATTACTAATGCCTTTAAAACCGACCATGTGCGATTTAAGCTCAGGATATGGGGCTCGCGCATCAGCAATAATTTTTACATAGATGACTTTACCGTAGGCCGCGTGTTCAATGGCATTGAAGAAAACAAACTACCTGCCTTATCGGTGGTGCCCAATCCCTTCAACTCTACCATCCGTATCAATGGTTTGCAGGAAGGCAACTATGCTATAGCTGTATTCGACATTACTGGTAGAGAAGTAAAAGACTTTGGAAATGTGTATGCAGCTAACAACCACCTCAACCTCGATGTATCTTCTGTTATCACAAAAGGCATCTATGTGTTAAAGGTTACAAATGCTAACGGCCAAAGCCGCGCGCTAAAATTGGTAAGGGAGTAAGGAAGGTATTGTATTAAATATTATTCCTACATTTACCTAAACCTATTTTATGAAACACTTTTATCTTACTGCGATTTTGCTGTTGCTGTTCACTCAATTGCATGCCCAGGTAGCAAATGATGATTGCCAGACCGCGAATGATGCGGGCATTATGGATGGCACACCAACATTTAATGCCTACAACGGGGCGCTTTACGACACTTGTATTGTTATATCTAATACCGGGGCCACTACATCTTTTCCTTATCTGTATACCTCGGCTACTTGCGGAAGCTACCAGGCTAACAGCATAAACACAGATGTATGGGTGAAGTTTGCTTCCTACAATATGTTCAGCATTACGGGTATGACACCTATTGGAAACACATCTTTCGATTCGGTAAGTATTACTTTCTGGGTCGGTGCTGAATGTTCATCCATGCAAGCCATAGGAAATTTTCAGTATTCACTTAACACGATGGGTTTTTTTTATGACACTATCCGGGTAAACAGTTTTGCAATCAT
>DATGXP010000883.1:0-1647 GCA_035298845.1 Chitinophagales bacterium | reverse complement strand
TTGACTTTTAAATATTTACACCTACTTCTTCATTTTCTGTAGTTCGGTGTACAAAAAGCCCACCTCTACCACTGTAAATATGGCATAGTAAAACAAAAAATGCAGTATGAGTATCTTCTTGTCACCTTCGGTAAATAGCAGGAGCACCACCAACAGCATCATATAAAACATAAACTTAAACACCGTGCTGGCCATGTATTTACCTACAAAAGCCTGGGGCTTACCCTCGGCCGCCCGCATTAAAAAGAGGTGAATGGCGGTAATAGAAAGCGAAAAAATACCCAGCAGCACATAGCCGTTGGTATAGCGGTAGGCCTCAGGGGCATTCATGTTCCACAATACCTGCGCCACCGCACACAGGGCCGTAATTACAAAAATGGTGATAAGAAATTTTGAAGAGGATTTCATTGGTGCAAGTATAAGGTTAAAATTTTATCTCCTTTTGTTGCAGGCATACACCTCAAAACCAAACAATTCCAAAGTTATTGTTTACAACTATACCCTGCCCCATTTCGGTGCTAAGGGCTTATGTAGGTTATATTCGCCCACGAAACTAACCTGTGTTATATGATGAAACGTTTACTCCTTCCCGCACTCGCTATACTTTTTTTTCAGCTGGCCAATGCCCAGCTATTTACCGGTTTGCGCAGCAGCCCTTATGGGGGTGTAACCAATGTAGGCTGGAACCCCGCCATAGCCGATAACCGGTTTCAGGTAGATATAAACCTGATAGGAGTTGGTTTTAATGCCGGCAACAACTATGTAGGTGTAGACCGCAAAACCTTTTTGAAAAAGGGATACATAGACACTACCAAAAATTTTCAGGACACCTATATGCGCGAGCGTATAAACGGCCGCAACAAGTCGGCCTACTATGGCATGCAGGTGCAGGGCCCGCTATCGTTTATGGTAAGCTGGGGCAAGGGCGAAAACAAAAACAAAAACGCTTTTGCGTTTAGCTACAACATCAACTCGGTATTCAACCTTGATAAAGTAGACGAAACCTTTGCCCGTATTGCTTACCTGGGCGCCGGTAACAAGGCGCAGGATGCGCTCAATTACCTGAACAAGGGCCTTACCAATGCCAATATAAATACCCGCAGCCATACCTGGATAGATTACGGCCTTACCTACTCGCGCGTGGTGTACGATAAAGACGCCCACATGGTAAAAGTAGGCGGTACGCTTAAATTGCTGCAGGGTATAGCCGCCGGATATGCTTATGTAAAAGACCTGAGCTACAAATGGGAAAACTTCGACACCATCTCTATTTTTCAAACTGAGGCACAGTATGCTTACTCGCAGGGCCTGGTTTCATCTAAAGGCTATCCGGCAGATGATATCGGCAAGGCAGCAAAAGAGCTGTTCAGCTTTAGATATGCACCGCCATCGGTAGGGGTAGATTTTGGCGCTGTGTATGAGTGGAGGCCTAAAAAGGATAAGTATAAATACCAGATGGATTGTAAAGATGAGTGGCGATTAGACCAGAACCGCTACACCCTTGCTGCCGGTATAAGTGTGGTAGACCTGGGCGCTATACGGTACAAAAGAGGAGAATACAGCGGCAACTTTACCGCAAACATTCAGAACTGGAACGTGAAAGATGCCAAGTTTCCCGATGGCTTGCAGAGTATAGATGACACCATC
>DATGXP010000882.1:0-3998 GCA_035298845.1 Chitinophagales bacterium | reverse complement strand
TTTGCCTAATCCAGCCTTGCGGCCTATTATATTCTGGCCCAGGTAATTTAATAAGGTAAAATCCTGCGTATAGGTTTGCAGCCCCGCTGCTTCAAACCGTGCCTGTATAGTGTCCTTTACTTCTTCCAGGTGCGATGGCGCTGCCTGGTAGTGGCGTATGCCTTGCACAAACTCAAGGTTTTGGCGCATGCGCACACTGTCTACCTGGTCTACTATATCCTGTATGTTGGGTACTTGTTTGTCATCGGCCACAATTCTTAACCGGTAGTTGTAAATATTGCTGATGGTATCGTAGTTCCAAACAATCTGTTTACCGGCACCGGGGCTTATAGCTGCCCCCACATCACCGGTTATAGTGCCTACACGGGTTATATAAGTTTGGCCGCCATTGTTCGAGGCAAGCAGCTGCACATCAGCAGCGTTATTCTCTGCATCGCTCAGGTCGTAGTTAACCGTTACCTGCCCGGCATTTACACTTATGGTTACGTTAGATATTACCGGTGCCATGTTCTGGGCAAATGCTATTTGGCCCATTAACAGAAAAGCAAGTAGTTGAATCTGTTTCATACACATTTGTTTTGTGTAAAGGAAACAAATTCAACTAAGAGTTCGAAATACAACTTTGCTTATTATAATTTTTCCTTAAACCAGTTAAGGGTAATGGCTCTTGCGCGCTCCAGGTCTTTACCGGTCCATATATGCCCCGAACCCTCAAACGTATGCAGCTCATTCACTACACCCAGCGCATCAAGTTTGGTTTTCATCTTCACCGCATTCGAATACGGTATGCCTATATCCTCAGTGCCATGTAGTAGTGCGGTAGGTACACTGCTGCTGTTCACCATCCAGTAGGGCGATGCTTCTTTATATCTTTCTATATCATAGCCCGAATTGGCGCTCATGCCCATATACACTTTTAGTATGGCCGATGAACCGGTAATTTTCAATTGCTCCTCATCAGTAAAATCCAGCGGCCCCGCCCACGATGCGCATGCTTTTATCCGCCCATCGTTTAGGGTATAGGCAGTAATAAGGGCTAAGTGCCCGCCCGCGCTATGCCCGCATAAGCCAAACCGGTCGGGTGCTACCTGCCATTTATCCGATTTAGAAGCTATGTAGTTAACCGCGGCCAGTACATCATTGGGCAAATCGGGGTGGTGCACATTTGTTACATCCGATGCATACCGGTAATTAATAGTAGCGCACGCAATACCTGCCTGGGCAAATTGCTCAATCTCTTTCATAAAATAGGCTTTGTCGCCCATTACCCAGGCACCACCGTGTATAAGTACTACCACCGGTGTGTTTGTGTTGCGGTTAGCCGGCAGGCTTATATCCATTACGTTGCGCATTTTGCTGCCATACTTAATGCCATATAGCGTTTGCTGCTTACCGGTACTTAATTGCGTTTCCTGAAGTTCTTCCAGCTTTTTATTGCAGGCAGTAAAGGTTAAGGCAGCTGCCAGCACTAATAATATTCTAAGGGCTTGCATATAGGGTAGTTTATAAATGAACGCGCCCCGTTAAAATTTAGTATGTGTAGTAACAGTGGTAGTAAGTTATCTAAGGCTTGTCGCGCCCTATAAACCTTTCATTGCCAAGCAGGAATTGGATGGCCCTGGCTACATTCTTTTTTATCGCCTCTTCTGTTTTCAAAAAGCCTATGTACCGCACTATCTCTTTTTGTCGCGATGGGGGCAGGCAATCAAAAACCGATTTAGCTTTTTTGTTTTTTATCAATGCTCTTTCAAGCTCAGGGTGCATGGCTATAGTACGCTCTGCCGGGTCAAACTCAATAGTTACGTTGGCTATATCCCCTACATCAATCCCGGCGGCCACACGCATAGGCTTATTTAAATACAACCGCCATTTGCCGGCATATTTCACCAGGGTTTGCGTGTATTTGTGCCCGTTTAATGTGCCGTGTACAGGTATAGTTCCTTTAGCTTTGCCCGCCTGTTTAAAAATATCATTCAATACTTCTGCGGGCAACAACACGTATGGGTTAATACCTATTATTTCAATGGTTGCACTAAAAGCCTGCACCGTTTTATTTTTAAATTATTGATGATTATTTCATCCGGCTTGTCATCCATAGGTCCAGGTCAATTGTGCCCATAATCACACTGTCAGAGTTTAGCTGGTTCAATGCCGTAAATTTTGGGTGATAGTTTTTTAATATTCGCTGTACATCCTGTTTGCTGTTATGTCGGGTTAACTCATTAAACATTTTAATAAATAGCCCAATCGTTTCCTGTTTAAACCCCCTTGACCGCGCAAAGCGCTCAACAGATTTAAGCAGGTAAGGTATCAGTTCGTAGTTTTTAAGTTCAAAGTGTGTTATTACATGCAGCAGGTGCGAGTACAAAAACGAATCGCTTCTTTGTTTGTCATCTATTTCGTCAAATACAATCCGTAAGTGTTTAAGCGCATCGGCATACCGGTGCAGATGTATATAGCATAAAGATATAAGCTGGTGATACATACTTAAAAAAGTAGGCCTGAGCGTTTTTTTGTTCTTTTCAATCTCTGCTTTTGTTTTTTCATACCATTCTATGCCCTTTTTAAAGTCACGGCTAAAGCCATATATCATCAACCTCCTTTCTGTAGAGTAAATCAAAATTTCTGTTTGCAGGCTCTTGGGAATTTTAATGCCTTTTATAGTGTGCATCTTCTCCAGCTTTTCAATTACCTGCAGGGCCTCATCATACTTTTCATAATTACTGCACCGGTTAGCCAGGCTCGATAATGCCGCCATGTATGATTGGGGGTGCAGCTTTATTTTCTCCGGATTTTTTTCAATGTAAGCTACCATCCGGTGGCAATTTTTATAAGCATTTTCTATCTGCAGCGTATGTTGATAATACCAGTTCCAGCAGTCGAAGTAAAGCAGGGTAGCGTTGTGGCTAAGTGCATTGTCTTCTTTTTGTAAAATGGGGTGTTTAATTAACTCAGTAAATCCCGCCATCTCTTCTTCGCGGCGTGCATTGCCCTTTTGCGATATTAAGTACAGAAAATTTGCCTGCAGGTCTTTAAAGTACATCAGGTTTTCCATCTTTTGCAGGCACTCTTTTTCTTTGGCTATCAGCACTGGGTTTTGTTTTGCTACCTCGGCATACTGCCCTTTGCGTATCATAATGCGGCGCTGCCATTTAAGCAGCTGTATTACCATGGCAAAATGTTCATTTTCTTCGGCTACTGTCAGGGCATTTTTAATCAACACCTGACACAAATCGTAATTCTGTTTATTGAACAGTATTTCTATATCGGTTAGCGTTTGATGAAGCGATATTTCGGTAGAAGAATCTTCATGAAAATTGCGTAGCGAACGCATGAGCATTTTTTGCAGGTAGGCTTTTTCATAGCTAACATTCATGTTAGTGCCGCTCATGCGCTTTTTTAATTCCTTAGGGTCTTTTATTTTATCCTTCTCTATTGCCGTAAATAGTTTTTGATAATTCTGATCGCCCGATGAGTTGGCTGTAAAAAGCTTAAAGTATCTTTTCTCGTTGGTAGATAGCGAGTTGATGAGTTCCGTTAAAGGGGGTATTTTGCCTGAGGCCATAATGCAGGGTAGCTGGGTTAAAGCAATTTTGCACTAAAGAAAATGATTATTGCACAAAAATTGTGACTAAAAGTGCAGGTAATTGAGGAGTCCGTTTCGCCCTGCATGTAACTTGCACTGTATTTGCCTTTTCGTATTTTGGTTTTGAAACTAAAAACACGATGGAAGATTCAAACCAATTTCTCTCAATAAAAAGCTGGGCAGAAGAAGACCGTCCGCGCGAAAAGTTGCTGTTAAAAGGCAAAGCCGCCCTAAGCGATGCCGAACTTATTACTATCCTGCTTCGCACCGGTGTTACCGGAAACTCAGCACTGGATATAGCTAAAAAAATACTGCACCGCGTAAATGGCGATTTGAATGAGTTAGGCAAGCTATCGGTAAGCGATTTAAAAAAGATGGAAAAGGGCCTGGGCGATACCAAGGCTATCACCAT
>DATGXP010000881.1:0-5496 GCA_035298845.1 Chitinophagales bacterium | reverse complement strand
AAAGAAATGAAAGGGGGAGTTACAGCCTGGTTTTACCAATTGGTAGGCAAGCGCTATGGTTACGACTTAAAGGAAAACTACGATCCGCAAAAAGAAAAAATGATAGAGCTTATTATACGCGAGCTAGGCCCTGCTTATAATGTAAAGTCGTAGCTAACCGGTTTTTTATATAAACCTTCTTATCAAATCCATCGGTTTGCTTAGTTGCAACTTAAGTGTGAAGGTGAATTTCTGATACCACTTGTTGATGCCAAGCACCTTCTGATTATCGGAGATGTTTTTGGTGGTAACTAATGGCAGGTGAATCTCTATCATATCGCGCAGCAGTATAGCACTAAGCCCTAGCTCGGCAGCAAACTGTGGCTTGCCTAAATCGTTGACAATAAAGGCTGTGTTTACAAACGGGTTAATAGGAAAGAACCGGTGCGTGGATGAGGTGAGGTTTAAGGCTATCAAAAATTTATTGGTAGCGCCAAAGTTGGTGAAGGAGCGGAAGGCCCCATCCGTCTTTGCTATTTGCCGGCCCAGGTAAGGGTCGCGGCCGTTGCGGTCGAGGAAGTTCTCATCGAACATGTAATCCTTCTGCAGCCAATAAGCAAAGTTATTGGTGGTAGCGTTGCTTAAATAAAAACGCGGATTAGGTGAGGATATATCGCTTGTAGATTTTGAGTTAACTATAAACCCACCGGCAAACACACGAATACGGAAACCCTCATCTTTACGCTTGTAGCTTATTATAAAATTACCTTCTGCCGAAATATTGGCGAATGAATTACCCTGCCTGAAGGCTACATTCACATTAAACGGATGCAGTGTAGAGTTTCGTTTAACCGTGTACTTGTATTCATTTACAAAATAGCGCTGGGTTTCTTTTTTGTCGTTATCAAACCGAATCCAATCGAGCCAGATAATGGCGCTGCGCATGTTAAGCGCATGCACATAAGGACTGCGCGATTTCTTGTTCTTAAACTCTATGTTAATGTATGGCTCCAGCTTATTAAATAGCAAAGGCTGAGGGAATAAAATGTAGCTAAACCGTTTACCAAATACCCCCACTGTAAAGCGCTGCAGCTTGTCGGGATAAAAATTGTAGTTCAACCTTGCAAAACCGTTGAACTGTTTTGAACCGGTACCAATAACAGGCACAACCAGATAATTAAACTTTTTAGCCGGCACCAGCGAGTTGTAGAATGCAAGGCCTACCTGGAATTTATCGTAGTTATTCCAGCCAATGTATGGCGCCCAGAATATTTGCGTGCGGTTTTGGTTTTCGATAGAGCCTAAAAACTGAAAGCGTATTTTTTCGAACCGGTGCGCCAGTTTATTTAGTTTATAAGTATTGTTCTTTCGGTTAATCTCGGGTATCTCAAGCAGCGGGTCTATTTGTATGCGGTCGATACCTTTATTACTAAACACTATTGCCGTATCCTTTTTAAACCCATCTAACCACACACTGCTTAGTATAGAATCTCTTAAAAGATAGGATACTTTAACCGGGCTGTTTACCCCACCCTTGTTCAATAGCTCTACAAAAAGGGTTGTAGTATCGTAAGCCTGATTTACGGTAGCCGGAATATCATTTACGTGCAATTTGCTTTTGCGGATACCTTTAATCTTATAGTCTATCTTCTTCGTCGTCTTTATCAAATCATCAAAAAACCAGCTAAGGTCTTTACCGGTTTCGGTTTCAAACACAGCCCGTATATCTTCAGGCTGCGGGTGCTTGTATTTCCATGTTTCAAAATACTTCTTCATTACGGCATCAAACTTCTCAGTGCCTAAGTAGGCTTCGAGGTAATCGAATATGAGCATGCTTTTACCATATACACATACGCCGTAATTAAAGTCAGTAAAATCCTGAGCCGGTTGTGCCAGTGGTTCATCGCGGTTTTCGCGGGCCATAAACTGGTAGGCCACATCCATTAAATATTTATGCTTGTAATGTGCTATGTCAAACGACTTTGCAATGCCCTTTGGCACACCGGGCAATATCCGTTGATTAGGATACTTAGTGCGGGTGTAGCGGTACTCGTAGTATGAGTTTACACCTTCATCCATCCACGTGTGGTCGCGCTCGTTGCTGGCCAGTATACCATAAAACCAATTGTGCCCAACCTCGTGTGCTATAATATTATCGAGCGAAAAGCGGCTGCTCACCTCTCCTATCACCGTTACATTGGGGTATTCCATACCGCCGCCGGCATCCAGTGCACCTTCCAGTGCGGTTACCTGCGCGTATGGGTATTCGCCTATCCATTTGCTGTAATAAAAAATGGCATCGTGTATATACTCGGGTGCACGGCTCCAGTATTCAGCCTGATCGTTGGTAAACATAGCCCAGGTAGTTACTTTCTTTTTGCTGTAAGGTAATTCTACTTCGCCCTTTAATACATGGTAGCGCTTATCAGCAAACCAGCCAAAATCGTGAATGTTGTTTTGTTTATAGGTTATCGTCTTCGTTTGTTTTGACGAGGCGGGAAAACTCATATCCGATGAATAATTATCTATTTTACTGGTAGCTACCGCAATGGAGTCAAGCCATTGCAGCTCACCGGTGTTTTGTAAATCGCCGGTGGCACCTACCACATAGTTTTGCGGCAAAGTAATATTCACCTCATACGAACCAAATTCGGAATAGAACTCACCCTGGTCTAAATAAGGCATGGCATGCCAGCCGGTTTTATCATACACTGCCGGTTTGGGGTACCACTGCGTAACCTGGTAGCTTTGGCCCACATGCCCCATACGCGAAAATGTGGCCGGCAACTTTACATGAAACGGTGTAGATATACGCACCTTCTCCCCACTAGCCAGCGGTTTGTTTAAATACACTTTACAAATCTCCTCGTTCTGCGCATCATACTCCCATTTGCTTACCTCTGCGTTAACTTTAAAATTCAGGCTATCTATATAGCCGCGTTGATGCGGCTTGCTGTAGTAAAATTTAGTATCCCCGTTTTCTAATTGCTGTTTAGCAAAAGGTGTGGTGTGGTCTTTATACGCATTGGGCCAAAGGTGAAAAATGATGTAATCGAGCGGCTGCGGCGAATTATTAGAATATTCTAATGATAAAAATCCATCGAGCTCGTGCAGGGTATCGTTTAGCGAAACATCTATTTTATAATTGGTTTGCTGCTGCCAGTATCCGGCTTGCTGTGCATGGCAAAGCATTGAAAAACAAAAACATAGAATGGTAAGTGGATGTTTCATGTTGGCATTGCCCTTTTGGCTAAGGCTATGGCGGGCAAGCTAAAATAAAAGATTGGAGGCAATAACAGGAATATGCTTGTGGGTAACAAGTGAAACCTTTTAGAAAAGGGGGCGTAAATCCAAGAGTAACTGATTAAAAACAAAAAACCAATCATATGAAAAAAATGTTCTCACTAATGCTGCTGGGTTTGATATTGGTAACCGGTGAATCCTTTATTAACAAAAACAAACCAGCAGAAAAAAATCTGCCCGGCTATTCACTAACTGTTGACGGTGCCGATTTTGTAGCCCGTGCCACTAACAACTACCAGGCACAGTTAATCAACAATTCGAAAACGGCCTCTATTACATTACTGGGTGATGAGGTGCGCGATAAACAAGGCCATGTTTACCCCAGCAAAATTCAAATTGATTATACTTTTAAAGAGGGTATGTTGGGCGAAGTGAACGTAGAGAATATGAGCTACGAATACAACAACCAAAAATACAATGCGCTGCCAGGCACTGCCTTTGTAAGCATAACCAAAATGAAATGGAGTACCGACAAAAAGAGTTTCGCCTTATCTGCCGATGTTTTCTGCAAGGTGCAAAGAAGCTTTGTGATGGAAGAGAATGTGCCGGTGTTTGTTATCCGCGGCCAGGTGCAGAACCTGCAGGTAAATGCGCCGGCTTTATAAAAAATATCCGTAGTGGTGAATGCGAGGGTGCTCCGAAAGGAAGCGCCCTTTTTTTGTTACCCTATGCCCTACCTAAAAGAGATACGCGTTCAGTAAAAAAATAGTATACAAATTGTTTGTGTAGTGTTGAAAAAAGGGATTGATAAAAAAGGTTTAGAAAATTACTTTCGGTAAATAGTTATAAAAAATCACCGTTCTTTATCTCAGGCATACACAATTTGAATTCTTCACCCTAAATTTATGCTATGGAAGAAAATGAATCTATGGAACCGGGCTTTGGTGAAATTGTAGACCTTGTAAAAAAGTATGAAGAATCAATTAAAGAAGAGCAGCACGTTTTTCTGGAGGAAGAAAACTACGAGCAGATAATTCAGTTTTACCAGGATAACCGCGAGGTAAATAAAGCCCTTAAGGTGATAGACAGTGCGCTTGAGCATTACTCATTCTCTTCTTTTTTTCACACCAAAAGGGCCGAGATACTGGCCAACCAAAAACACTTTGAAGAGGCGCTTTACTCGCTGGATGAAGCGCAGAAGCTTGACCCTAACGACATAAACATATTTTTAATACGCGCCGATATTGCCCTGTGGGATGGCAAACATGAAGAAGCCAAAGCGCATGTAGATTATGCCTTAACCATAGCTACCGAAGACGAAGATAAGTGCGAACTTCACCTGGAGTACGCCGACATATACGAAGACCTGGAGAAGTACGATGAGGTAGTAGCCGCTATTAAAGAGGCCTTGCGCTATAACCCCATGAGCGAAGAAGGGCTTAACCGGTACTGGTTTTGCACCGAGCTTACCGAAAAATTTGATGATAGCATTGCCTTTCACGAGGAGTTGATTGAGCAAAGCCCCTACTCGCACCTGGCCTGGTTTAACCTGGGACATGCCTACGCGGGCCTGGCTAAATTTGAAAAATCGCTGGAAGCATTTGGGTACGTAATTGCCATTGATGATACTTTTGATGCTGCCTATATATGCAGCGGCGATGTACTATATAACATGGCCCGCTACGATGAAGCACTTACATACTACCTGGATGCTATTAAGCTGAGCAAGCCTAATAAAGAGTTATACCTTAAAACCGCAGAATGCTACCAACAACTGGAAGACTATGCCAAGTCGCGCTCGTACCTGCGCAAGGCGATTGGTGTAGACCCTTATTTTGATGAGGCTTTTTTCCGCATTGGCGAAACTTACCGGTTAGAGGAAAAATGGGCCAAGGCCATATCCTCTTTTGAGCGCGCAGCCAAGCTAAGCAAAGATAACACCGACTACCTGGGCGCGTTGGCCGATGCCTATATGAGCATTGGCGAAGGAGAACTTGCCCTGAATATATTTGAGCGCATATTTCAGTTAGATATAAACTTCAAGCAAAACTGGATAAACCTGGCCACAGCTTATTTTAATGTAGAAGATTTCCGTAAGGCGTTCAATGTGTTGAATGAAGCAGAGGCTAAATTTGAAAACTCAGCTGATATCTATTACATCAAATCAGTATTCTACATACAGGCGGGTAACCGTCACGAGGGCATATTAAACCTTGAGCGCGGATTGCTGGTTAACTTTGATGAGCATACGCTGATATTTGAGATGGACGATTC
>DATGXP010000880.1:0-4106 GCA_035298845.1 Chitinophagales bacterium | reverse complement strand
TCAAAAGCGCAGCGAACTGGAGCCCGACTTGCTGGCAGCCTGGGAAAAAATACAGTGGGCCGAACACCTGGTATGGGTTCACCCTGTGTGGTGGGGTGGCCTGCCCGCCACAGCTAAGGGCTTTATCGATAGGTTATTTTTACCAGGCATGGCATTTAAATACCGCGAAAACTCGGTGTGGTGGGATAAACTGCTGGCTGGCAGAACCGCGCATATTATCACTACGCTCGATCAACCCAGTATTTATTATTGGTTAGCCTTTGGCAGGCCAAGCGTAAACATGCTTAAAAAATCTGTGCTTGAGTTTTGTGGCGTTACCCCTGTTAAGGTTACCTACATTGGCCCTATACGCAAATCTACCGATGCGTTCAGAGAGAAAGGTAAAAAACAGGTACAGGAGTTAGGGCGAAAGCTACTTTAAAGCAAGCACTATCATTTAATGCTTGCCGGCCTCCACCAACATCAGTAATTGAAACGCCAGCGGTAAACTGCCGCGTTTAAACAGTGGGATGTAGGGCATTAGCTAGGTTTGAATTAAGGCTTCTTTTCTATCATTAATGAATAAAGACAACTCCTTATAATTAGAATATGTCTCTGCCGCTATAACCAAAATATGCCCGTTCTTAAAATGAATAATTATCCGCTCATCAAAGTTAATCGTTGTTTTTCCGTATCTGGGGTTTGTATATCTCTCTATTCTATAGGCCTTTAGATCGATTTTATCAACCTGATCATACGCATAAATCCGTCTGCGTAACTGTAAAGCATTTGACACCTGTATACCTACAGGCAAAAGCTTTATTTTAATAATGAGCGAATTCTTTATGGTAAGATAGATGAAAGGAAACAATATAGCAGCAGATACCAGCGCCGGAAAAAAACGCGGCTCTTTTTCAAATCCATAAAACTCTCCAAAATATATGTAAAAAGGAATACCGCTAAATGTCAGAGCTACCAGTAACATTAAACTACGTGTAAGAATGAAAAAAACCGTAAAATTCGATTCCATTTACTTTCTTTTCTTCTCTACCAACATCAGTAATTGAAACGCCAGCGGTAAACTGCCGCGCTTTACTTCAATTTTAACACGGTCGTTTATGCGCCGTTCAAATTCTTCAAAATTACCTTTAGTAGCTTCTTCAATTTCTACTACAAAGTCGGCTTGCTTCAACTCAGCCAGTTCATCGGCAGTAGGAAAGGCATGTTGCGCTGCTATCTGTGCAATCTCGTTACCGGTCAGGTATTTTGAGTGGCGAATCCCCTCTGGCAATCCATCGAAACCAAGCCCCAGTTCATTCGCCATCTTAAAACCGGGGATTGTGATAATGCTTTCGGCACCTATGCGGCACCAGTATTGTTTACCAAGGCGGGCTATGTAGTCCATTTTAGCAGGGTCAATACTGCCTTCGGCATCCAGCACTTTCTCATCTATGTGTATCATCGTCACTTCGCATATCACCAGGTTACCCGCACCGCCACCGGGCCCGGTTTCTATTACCTGCTTCACTTTGCATTCCATCTGCACATAGCACTCAGCCACACGCGGTGGTTTAACCGTTACACTTGGTATAGGTGTTAGGCCTGATTTAGCAAACTCATCTGTCCCTTTAGGATACATGTGCGCCGCCAGGTTCATTTGATACAGGATACTATAAGGAGCAATGTTTATGACACACTCCGGCACATCCAACACATTATCGTGCGTGTTTTTGGTGGCACCGGTTCGTCCACTGCGCGCCGGCGAAAAAATAAGCGTAGGTGGATTAGAACCAAAGCAATTGAAAAAAGAAAAAGGTGCAAGGTTTACGTTGCCCTCCTTATCGATTGTAGTGGCAAAAGCTATGGGCCGGGGAGCCACTGCACCTAACAGGTGTTCGTGCAGTTTAGGCATTGGCAAATCTGATGTGTGCAAAGAAATCATTCTCAATATTAGAGAATCAAAATTAACAGGCCCCGGTTTTTTTCGCGGGGCCTGCTTTGTTAATCCTCTTCTTCTGTGGCGGTCTCTGTCGCATCACCTGTTTGTTGCGGGTTTGCAGCATTAACAGCACTCGTTTCTGTATGGCGTATTTTGCCTCCCAGGTAACCGGTGTAACCCATAAACCCAAAAGCCACTGCCGATATAATGAGTGTGAGCCACACAGCAGCTACATACAACCCACTCTTAAAAAAGTGAAGCGCCAGTGATATTACGGAAAAAACACCTGCAACAATCAAAATGATGTTCGCAATTTTGGCTGCATCTTCGTGCGCATCCATAGCAGCATCGGCTATTCCTGGTAGCTTTTCTACCAGTTCTTCTGCACCCTCACCTGTTTCCATTACTATTAATGATATGAGCGCCATTACAACTACACCCGCCAAGCCCAGTAACTGGGTGTCACGGTTTTTGCGCAGCAAGCCAAACGCAATAATTATGATACAAGCCAATGTGCCTAGTATAGGTACATGGTTCAATATTAAATGCCAGTGAGCAGTATTCATATTTTCTATTTTTTAGTTTGTTCAAAAAAGGACATACAACAACATGTAGTTATACAGGCATGACAAATTGATCAGACCCTAAAAACACTACACGAAAACAGGATTGTAAACTCAGGCCCGCGGTGGTTGCCAGATAGAAGTATGGTACGCTGCAAGAACATGGATAGGACGGTAAACAAGATAAAGGCAGGTGCGGTGCAGCGCTATGGTTTGCTTTTGTATTGATAGCGGGGCGATAGCATTTGCGTCCTTATTAGTTGTGTTTTCGGTATTCATAAATGGCAACTGCTTGTCGCGGCTATAGTCTTTGTCTTTGTGCACATGCAGGTAATGATTGTGCAGGTACTCCAGGAACGAAACATTGTTGTTAGCAGCATGCTCGGAGAAATGGAAGAACAAAGCGGGAAACTTTAGCAACTGAACCAATTGCGTATTGCCCGTTAAAAAAACGGTGGTAAGAAAAATCAAACCCACTTTGCGCATGCTACAAATGTATGTAGCACATCTACCTTAAAGTATGAGTAAAATCACATTAGTGTGTTAAAAACATATAAGCGGTTGGCGCTAATACACCAACTGAAAGCAAGGCTATATAGATATTCCTGTTTTTCAGGTCTTTGTTGCGCAATAGTATCACATCCACCACCATCATCAGCACAAACCACAGCGCTAAAAAAATCAGCCGGTTAGTATCTGCCGCAGGGCCAAAGGACTCGTGCTCGCGGCCGAGGGCATGGTGGGCAATCTCAAACATGGTGCGCGCACCGGCGCCCATTATTATAAGTAGGATAGCTATCAGGTAGTAATTCATGTATTTCATTGCTGGTCTTTATCCGATGTCCATTCAAAAAATATTTTGCTTATATCCAGTTCGTCCAGCACTTTCCCTGCAAAGTTATATTGCGCAGTAATAGAATCAGCCGCATAAAATTGTGCTATCAAATGTGCTACCGGCTGGTTTACTGAAATCAATTTCCGAATGCGGAATTTAATGCCGGGCAAGGGTATTTTGTTCAGGGCATACATGTAGATGATTACTTCCGAAACTGTTTTGTGTAATAATAATTTTGCCGATGCTTCATCTGTATCCAACACATCAGTAGCATCTTCAAAGGCAAGGGCAATGGAGTATTTCGCTGCCGTTATTTGTTGAGCTGTAAGGCCTAAGGATAGCCCTGTATGTTTTTGGGCTTGTGCTACCAGTGCACTTGTGTCTACACTTTTATCGTCAAAGTAAACTATACCGGTGGCCAGCATGTGTGCTGTGCATGGCCTATTATTCTTCAACTCGCGCTCAAAGCTTGCTTGTGTATGATTTAAGTTGTTGATGAAAATTTCGCAAGGCACACCGTTAAAAAATTTCTGAACCCGTTGCCGGTAATCGCCACTGTGTAGTACGTAAATATCAAAATCGCTATTGGCATTGGCCGTGCCGCGTATAATGCTGCCGCATACAAAAATAGCATTGGCGGTGTAGTTGGCATGTATCCATACCAGCGCGTCATCAATGCATTTTGTATATCGCTCTTCCATTGTTTTATAAGGCCGGCAATATTTTACCTGTGCATTCGCCAAAACCAATGCGCACACCATCCTTTTCGCAATGGCCGCGCATTACAACT
>DATGXP010000879.1:0-1924 GCA_035298845.1 Chitinophagales bacterium | reverse complement strand
GAGCTGGTGCTGGCTAAAAAGGAAAAACCTTTGGTAGTTTCTTTTGGCGATGTAGCAGCTTCGGGTGGCTATTATATGGCCTGCATGGGCGACCGTATTTATGCGCAGCCCAACACCATTACCGGCTCTATAGGCGTTTTTGGCTTGCTGCCAAATGCAAAAAAGATGTTTAACGACAAGCTGGGTATTACTTTCGATGAAGTAGAGGTAACCAAGCATGGTGTATTGGGTGGCATTACCAAGCCGCTGGATGCCGAAGAATCTGCTTTTGCGCAGCGCAATGTAGAAAAGACCTACCGCGAATTTAAACAGCGCGTAGCCGATGGCAGAAGTGCTGTAAAGAAAGATGTAAACGGAGTAGCTTTTGATACCGCTTATGTAGAAACCATAGCCCAGGGCCGTGTGTGGACAGGCAACCAGGGCATTGCCAACGGCCTGGTAGACGAAATTGGCGGATTGGATGAAGCTATAGCTTATGCGGCTAAAAAAGCCAACCTGAAAGATTACCGCACCAAGGCATACCCCGAAGAGAAATCATTCTCGGAGAAGATTGCCGAAAGTTTTGGCGATGCTAAGGCCAACATGGTAAAAGAACAATTGGGCGAGCAATACGAAGTTTATAAAACCATAGAATGGTTAAAGAAAACCAAGGGTGTGCAGGCGCGTATGGTTTACGATTTAGGGTTATAAGCAACTAATTCATAATCAACAAAAAAGGACGCTTAAGGGCGTCCTTTTTTGTTAGCCAAAGGTTTCTATTACTTTTAAAACTTATAAAAATGAAAAACCATCTGTAGCTTGACTTTTTCGGACATTTATATTACTTTACAGATAACTAAGTTGTTCAATTGGTCTGAAATTTGCAGACAACGCGATTGCTTAAATCCCCCATTCAGATGAAGAAAATATACCTACTCGTCGTAATTTCTCTATTTATAGTTTCTGCTAAATCTCAAAATGTAGGTATTGGCACCAACGACCCAAAATCTAAACTGGATATTAATGGCGGCCTTTCCTTAAGGGAAGGCCCTGTGCTTACACTGGTAAATGGCGGCGCATCGGGCGGAGCCAACGATAATATAAGCCTGCCGGATATTACTACGGGGGTTAAAGCCGGCTTCTATCGCATTGCGGGGCCTACGGCTGCTTTTTCTGTTTTCGGCGTACAACCTGTAACCGGGGCCGATGGCCAACTGGTCACTTTGGTGAACACTACCACCCAGGTAATGACTATTAAAAACAACGCTTCCTCGGTGGCCGCCAATAGCTTTAAAACTTTAACAGGCAGCGATATGGTAAGCGTGGCAGGTAATTCAAGTATTACCATTCAATACAACAAGAGCGAAAGCCGCTGGTATGTAACGGGCTCGCAAAACTACGCAGTTACTACAGGGAGTATAGCTACCGGCGACATAACCACCAGCAACAGCGCCATAACGTTAACCAACAACACGGGGCGTTTGGTAGGTACCGGTACCATGACAGTAGATGTGCAGAATAACGAACTAAACAAGAAAGGTTTGGTGCCGGGGCCCACAGGCGGTAACGGCAACCAGGTATGGGGCACCGATGCAAGCGGTAATCCGGCCTGGCAAAAAGTAAGCAACAGCCAGCTAACTAACAGCAGTATTACAGTTAACACCGGTACCGGTGTAAGTGTGAGCGGCAGCCCCGTTGCAATTGGTGGCACAATAACCGTAACGAATACAGCACCCGACCAAACGGTTGTGCTGAACAATGGCACAGGTATATCGGCAACGGGCACCTATCCTAATTTTACCATTGCCAATACCGGCGATTTAAGCAATACCAATGAGGCACAAACTATTGCAGGCGCAGGCACCAGCGATATCAGCCTATCGCAGGCCGGTGGTGTGGGTGGCGGTACCATTACACTGCAGGGTACCGGTGCAACTACGGTAAC
>DATGXP010000878.1:0-3975 GCA_035298845.1 Chitinophagales bacterium | reverse complement strand
CCCGCCATATGCAGCGCTACTATTAAAAGCATTGAATTGGTAAAACAGAACAATGAATGGCGCGTACAATTTCACGGGGCGGTAAAAAAGTTGAGGGCATTATTGGCCGACAAGAAAATCCCGTTTCACTCAAACACCTCGCATGTAACGGCGGTTCATATTGGAGATAACATAAGCTGCAAAGCGATAGCCGATAGGTTATTGAACGAGTTTGGCGTTTACCTGCAACCTATTAATCCGCCAACTGTAAAAGAAGGAGAGGCCTGTTTGCGTATTACCGTTACCGCCAAACATACCGAAGCCGATATGCAACAATTGGTAAATGCACTTTCAATTGTGATGCATGAAACAGTTTAAAATTGTTTGCCGCAGTTCGTCCCTATCCGTTATTCAGGCAGAAATTGCGCGCCAATATCTTTTAAATGCTTCGTCCGATATAGAAATAGAAATCGTATTAAAAGAAACCAGCGGCGACCTTGACCAGAGCCGTCCGCTGTATGAATTAGAAGGCCGTGACTTTTTCTCCAAAGAAATTGATGAATACCTGCTGACCGGTAAAGCTGATTTTGCTGTTCATTCTATGAAAGACCTGAGCGGTGACCGATTAGAAGATGCACGTTTTGTAAATGCAGCACCCGAACGAAACGACCCGCGTGATTTTGTAATTTTCAATCCGGATGTATTAGATAAGATTGCTGCGGGCAAACCGCTGGTGATAGGCACCTCCTCTTTACGCAGACAATTGCAAGCTATCAACTTTCTAAAAAAGTCATTGCCGGTAGTCAATGGTTTATCTGCTTCTACAGAAACCAAAACCATACGCGGCAATGTAGATACGCGCTTGCAGCAATTGCAGGATAGGAAATTTGATGGGATAATACTTGCCTCAGCCGGCTTAAATCGCTTGCTTACTGGTGGCAATAGCAACGTTGCTTCGCTTTTAAGCGGCAAACGCAAAATGTTTCTGCCCCTTATTGAATGTGCACCGGCTCCAGGGCAGGGTGCTTTATTAATAGAGTGCCTGAAAACGAATAGCTCAGCTGCTGAAATTCTTGCCAGTGTAAATAATACAGCCCTATCTGCGCAATTGGAAACAGAGAGAAATTCAGTAACCCATTTAGGCGGCGGGTGCCACCAGCAGTATGGGTCTGTCTATATCGATACGCCTCATGGTGGGTTTGTAAATGTAGCAGGCATAGATGAAAAAGGGAACGATGTTAGCGACATGCTATTTGACGTATCGTTGGATATAGCTGGTAAAAAATTATTCTCTGCCGGTGACTATATGAAAGATTTTTTTAGCTACGAATTTCAAGCTGCAGACCTATCCGGATTATACGATGTTGTTTTCGTAGCACATCACCGCGCGGTTACTCCTGCTATAGCCGAACAGTTGAAGGATAAAAAAGTATGGTGCTCGGGTAGCCGTAGCTGGTATGAGTTGGCTAAGCTGGGCATTTGGTGCGAGGGGTGTGCCGATGGTCTTGGCTTTGATTTTTTGAGTTCTGTTTTCAAACAGCCGCTGACCAGGATTAACAAGCAAGACATAAACATTTTAACCACTACACAAGCTGCCGAACAGTGGGAAAAAGAAAATGTGGTTGCTGTCGGCACTTATAAACTGATTCCGAATTTATCGAAAGAATTATGCGATGGCATAAGTGGCGCTGACATTATCTACTGGACCAATTTTGAACAGTATCTTGCGGCTAAGCATTTGCTAAAGGCCGGCGTTACCCATGCTTGTCCATCGGGCAAAACTGCCGAACTGTTTTTAAAGAACAATATTGAGCCGGTTGTGTTTCCCGGTATTAAGGCATTTAATATATGGAGAAAGAAAAACACTATATGAACCAGCGCAGGCTAAGGGCCAATGAACATATACGTGAGTTAGCGGCGCAGGTATATGTATCACATAAAGATTTTATACAGCCCGTATTTGTTGACGAAGCGCTTACCGAGCGACAATCGGCAAAACACCTTACCGGTGTGTACACCGAAACCATCGAATCGGTGCTGCAGCAAACTGAAAAGGATATTGCTGCGGGAGTAACTAAATTTCTGCTATTCCCTGTACCCGCTCGAAAATCGGAAAATGGATTTTCATTTGATTTTGCTGCGGAGGTTACTAAACGCTTAAAACAAACTTTTGGCAATTCTATCTGGCTGGCAAACGATGTTTGCCTGTGCAGCTATACCACGCACGGGCATTGCGGTATTTTGAGTAAAGAAGGTGACAGGCTTTTAAACGATGATACAGTAATGGTGCTTGCAGATTATGCTTTGCAATTAACCCACGCTGGCAGCGATTGCATAGCGCCCAGTGATATGAGCGACGGCCGCATTAGCGCTATAAGAGAAGCTTTAGATACTAATGGATACGACGTCACAGCTATTATGAGTTATGCCGCTAAGTTTAGCTCATCGTTCTACGGACCATTTCGCGATGTGTGTAAATCGGCACCGGGCAAAAGCCAGCTAAGCAACAGAACTACTTACCAGTTAGATTATAGAAACTCTAAGGATGCTATGGCAACAGCATTACGCGATGCCAAAGAAGGCGCCGATATACTTATGGTAAAACCGGCTTTGCCTTATCTCGATATTGTTCAAACAATAAATAAGGAGATAACAAAACCGATAGCAGTTTACCACGTAAGTGGGGAATATGCAGCACTGGAGTTTCTTGCACAACAACAGTTAGGAGAACGCGCTGCCTTGCACAAAGAAGTATGGACAGCTTTTAAACGGGCCGGCGCATCTGTAATAATATCTTATGCATCGAGAGAGGCAAAAGAGTGGCTCCTATAAGCCTAAGACTCTCCTAGTTTACCTACCAGGCCCATAACCTTATTGAACTGCTTCTCTACAACCGAATAGAAGATATATTTTCCATCACGCTCGGTTTTTACCAGGCCTGCGGTGCGCAAAATGGCCAAATGCTGCGACATAATAGATTGCTCTACTTTTAGCTTAGAGCAAAGTTCGCTTACCACACTTTGATTATTCGAAATAACATAGCGAAGTATTCGTTGTCTATCTGCATTCTGCACCGCACGAATAAGGAATGCTGCCCGGTTAATGTTCTTGGCATTGTCCTTAATTACCTGTGCTTTAGCTGCATTTGCAACCTTATCGGCTTTAGTAACTTTTGTTTTTTTGGGGGTCATGTTGTTGTTTTTAGCTGTATTTGATGTTTTAGCGGCCACAAGTTATTACATTTTTTGTAATACAAAGGTAGAAAAACATAATGAATGCTATACCATGATTCAGTTATGCCTGTTGGAGACCTATCTGATACATCAGATAATTTAAGAATGCGATAAATCTGAAAGTCATCCATTTCCGTTTCATGCACACCCCCTAAGTTGTCATGTCTAGGCGCAAAAATGTGCCCTTTAGTAGATCAGATGCTTAGCACATCGGCAAATTCGGGTGTCTTATCAAACACCGATTTCGCAAAAGGGCATAATGGCAAAATCTTTACCTTATGCTCCCGGGCATATTCCACCGCTGTTGTTACCAGCTTTTTCCCGGCGCCGGTACCACGCAGCGCGTCACTCACTTCGGTATGGTCAATTATAATAAGATTCTCCCCTGCTTTGCTAAAAGTCATCTCGGCCAAGCGCTTGCCGTTTTCCTCCACATAAAAAGCGCCTTTGTTGCCCTCTTGTTCAAGTTGTATTTGCATACAACAAAAATAAGCATTCGGACGCGACTATTAATACTGAAGAAAAGTTAATTACAGGCTCTTTTCCATTTGTCTTATTTCTTCTAACTTGCCAGCATGAAAATCTCAATAGTAGTAGCTGTTGCCGACAACAATGCCATTGGTGTTAATGGAAAATTGCCCTGGAAACTACCGAAGGATATGCAATACTTTAAAGAAGTTACCTGGGGACACCATGTATTAATGGGCAGAAAAACATGGGATGGAATCCCTCCAAAATTCAGTCCCCTTCCCGGGCGGGTAAA
>DATGXP010000877.1:0-4287 GCA_035298845.1 Chitinophagales bacterium | reverse complement strand
TACTATTAGATATGGCTGCCGCCAAAGGAGCGGTGTTTGCCCGGGAGGGTAACTCATCTTTCAACGCTGGCTGGGTGCAGGATAGGGTTTGGGCCAACGCTAATGCGTTGGGTTACTCTAACTTTTTCAGCAACCAAACTATTGGCGGAATTACCGATGACCATGTTTACATTAACCAGGTAGCTAAAATACCTACGGTAGATATTATACACTATGACCCTACCAGCCGCTCGCAAACCTTTGGCGATTACTGGCACACACATGCCGACAATATGGATGTAGTGGATAAAACTACGCTGAATGCTGTAGGAAAAACAATACTGTATACAGTGTATCAGTACGAAGCCGAGAAGAGCAATCCTTAGACTTCGCCAGCCTATAATGCGCCAAAATATTCTATAATTTTTTTCTTTAGCAGTTCGTCCTGCTCTTTTAAAACCAACTTGGGCATGTGTGCCACCGCCTCATAATGGGGCCAGCCATCATCGTCTCTTCCAACCAGTTTAAAGTAACCTTCTGATTCAAACAACCGGCAAACCGCTACGTGCATCAGGTCCTGCTTTTCTTCTTTCTCCCAGGTATCTTTTACTATACCTACTTCATTTATACCTATTAAAAAGAGGATAGCATTTATATCAGGGCGCTGGCCAAACTCATTTTTTACTCGGTTGCGTACCTCGTACCAACGCAGGGCAAGGCTTTTTTCTTCTTCGCTTTTATTATCGTTAAGTAAAGGCATTAGTGGCTTTTAATTTTTAGTTTAGGGCTAAGCTCAAAGGCGTCGGCATCTTTCAAAAACGAAAGTTGTGAGCGCACTTTTGCAAGCTCTTCGTAATTCAATTCGCAGGTAAAAATATCTTCTTCGTTCTCTTTGTGGTAAATGGTTTTTCCAAGCGCATCAATCACCATACTGTCGCCACTATGGGCCATTTCATTGGCATCGATGCCAACCCGGTTAACGGCTGCTACATATGCCTGATTCTCGATAGCCCGGGCTGTAAGCAGGCTTTTCCACGCATGACTGCGCCGCTCAGGCCAGTTAGCCACATACACCAGCAAGTCGTATTCCGGCTCACCGCTTTCGTTGTTAAGCCCATTTCGTGACCATACCGGAAAACGCAGGTCGTAGCATATTAATGTACAAATTTTCCAGCCCTTCAAATCGCAAATTAAGCGCTCACGGCCTGCTGAAAATATTTTCGGCTCGTCGCTTAACGAGAACAGGTGCCGCTTATCGTATGTGTGCACGGTGCCATCGAAGCTAACCCAAACCAGACGGTTATAGTAATTATCGTTTTCAGTAATTATAAGACTGCCAGTAATTGCACACTGCTTTTCCTGCGCAATTTGTTGCATCCATTTCACTGTACGTCCGTCTATTTCTTCAGCTACCAATTTAGCATTCATGCTAAAACCGGTACTGAACATTTCGGGAAGTATTATCAGGTCAGTTTGCGGCAGCGTATCTATCTTATCCAAAAACATATCGAGGTTGGCAGATATGTTTTCCCAATTCAAATTGGACTGTATAAGGCTGATGCGCAGGTTATTCATAATACAAATTTGGAGAATTATTTGTTGTCAAGAAGTTTGAGTGCTTAAAAAACCACACTGGTGCAATAACGCGCCTTGCAATTATGCCGATTGCGCAATGCTCAGGCCCGGCAGTGGAGCAGAATCGTATTCGCCTACTTTAGTAAGGTCCATTTCTATACGCCCCTCGCTATTAACAACAAATGGCTTGCGGAATTTTGCTCCGAAAACAAACTGATCGGCTATAAATGAATGGCGGCTATAGATGGTTTGCGAAAACACGTCATCGAAACCTTTGAGCAATACAAAAATTTCAAAATCCATTTTCTTTATCTCTTCCAGCGATCTTGCATATAGGGCGCTTTCTTCGTCTATGGGATGATTAATAACCCAGCTGGTAGGAAACATTGCAATCTTATCATACTCCAGCTTGCACTGCTGAAACCTGCGAATGGGTTGGCCGTTATCATCTTCGTCCATCCAGCTGATGTTTACTCGCGCTTCCATTTCCATCAGGGTGGTTTCTACACCATTAGCTACCATAAATTGCATACCGGTAATACCTTTATAGGGGGCTATAATAACATTGGCGCTGTATTTAATACGCGAAACCGGTTTGCTAAAGCGACCATATAACGAACCGGTAGCTACAGCAAACATCATTAGCCCCAGAAAGGCCTCAATAGCAGCCGTGGCACTGGCAATTTTCCCAATAGGATGTAAGCCTCCGTAACCTACCGTGGTAAAAGTCTGGCAACTAAAAAAGAAGCAACTCATAAACTTGTCCCACTCACCTGTACCCACAATACCGCTCAGGTTTTCAGAACCCATCCAATAATAAATGCTTCCAAACACAATGTTATCTACAATGTAAAAGCTGACAATAGCCATCCAATAGTGTTTCCAACTGGTAGTAATAAGCCAGCGGTAAAGCAAAAAATCGCTGAATCTGTTGCTGTTAACCCGTTGTATATTATAGGTGCCGTCGGCATTAATGGTACGCTGACGGCCTTTTTGAGCACCCAGGCCAATGTCTTCCCCGGCTTTCATGCGGTCTATAGCGTTTCGTATTTTGCTCATAAGGGTAGTTTGTGGTTACGAATTACACTAATTTATACAAATGATAAACACTGTATGTGATTAATGTTTGAAAATACAATTTTGCTTTCGCAATAATTCTTGTTCTTCGTAGTAAGAATACATGAAACCAGAATATAAAATAGCAGAGGCGGTAAAAGCCATCGGAGGGAAGTTAATATCCAAAAATAAGAAGGATGGAAGCTTTAGCGAACTGCTGATTGATTCGCGCAGACTGATACACCCGGCCCAAACCCTATTTTTTGCGTTGACAGGGCAAAAACTAGATGGCCACAACTATATAGAGGAGCTATATAAAAAGGGAGTTCGCAGCTTTGTAGTAACCAAAGAGCAGGATACAGAAATTTACCCCGATGCTAACTTTATACTGGTAAAAGACACCATCCTGGCATTGCAAAAGTTAGCGGGCTTTCACAAAGCTAAGTTTGCGCTTCCTACCATTGCTATAACCGGCAGTAATGGAAAAACGGTAGTAAAAGAATGGCTGTATCAATTACTGCATGAAGATTACAACATAGTGCGCAACCCCAAAAGTTATAACTCGCAAATAGGGGTTCCGCTATCGCTTTGGTTGGTTAATGAAGAAAACAACCTTGCAATTTTTGAAGCGGGTATTTCTGAACCGGGCGAAATGCAAAAGCTGGAAAAGATAATAGCGCCGAACATAGGAGTGTTTACCAATATAGGCGAGGCACATAGCGAAGGATTTTTGAACATACGCCACAAAACCAAAGAAAAGCTAACCCTGTTTGCAAAATGTGATGTGCTTATTTATTGCAAAGACTATCCGGATATTAACCAAAGCCTGGGTGAGATAAACGCCCTACGCGGCACCAACGCACCTGTAATGAGCTGGAGCATGAGTAACGAAGCCGATGTACAGGTTACCAGCGTAATGCAAAAAGACAATCACTCGTTTATACATTGTATTTACAAAAACAAGGAACTGGATTTTGAAATACCCTTTGCAGATAAGGCCAGTGTAGAAAACGCCATCCACTGTGCGTGTGTAATGCTATACCTGGGCAAAGGGTTTGATATAATACAGGGGCGCATGAAACAGCTGACTGGTATTACCATGCGGTTGGAGATGCGTGATGCTATTAACAACTGCTCGCTGATAAATGACACCTACAACTCAGATATAGGCTCGCTGAAAATTGCAATTGATTTTTTAAAGCAGCAGAACCAACATGCTAAAAAAACAGTAATACTTAGCGACATTTTGCAAAGTGGAAGAGGCGAAATTGAATTGTATACTGAGGTTGCAGCCTTGCTGGAAGAAAATAAGGTGAACCGGTTGATAGGAATAGGCACAGCGATAAACCGGCAAAAGAAATTGTTTGAGAAGAATGAGGCCCTGCAGTTTGAATCGTACGAAAGCACAGATGACTTTTTAAAACACCTTGACTCCTCGCGATTCAGCAACGAAGTAATTTTGTTAAAGGGTGCCCGTAAGTTTAGGTTCGAGATTATAGGAAAGTTTTTGGAAAGAAAGGCGCACGAAACCGTTCTTGAAATAAACCTGACTGCACTTACACATAATTTAAAAGCCTATCAAAGCCTACTGAACCCGGACACCAAGATAATGGCCATGGTAAAGGCCTTCAGCTACGGCAGCGGAAGTTTTGAGATAGCCAATATATTACAGTATAG
>DATGXP010000876.1:0-2685 GCA_035298845.1 Chitinophagales bacterium | reverse complement strand
CTGTATCAACCAACTTTAAAAGCCCTTATTAGCCGGGCTTTCCGTATCGTGCGGCTCGTTGATGTTTGTGCCACCGCTGCGCTGGTACGGTTCCCCTTGTAGCGCGTTCTGTTTATCCGCAAGTGCCTTTGTCGCGTCCGGATAGCAGTTGTAAGCACACGTTATGTTATACATCCGGCGGCTTACAGTATGCAAAAGTAGGGCAGGCGTTACAAATGCGCGGAGGAAATTTTATGGCATTACCCAATACAGTAATGGCATTACCGTAAACAAAGTTGCTTTTAGAACCGGTGCACGTATCCGCCCGTGCGAAAGTTATCCTGAGTTTTCTGCCTGATTAAATCCTTAATTGGTTACTGTAAGAAAGTATTGGCGGACATGAACGCCACGTTAGTTTCCGGCGATGGCCTGCCTAAGTAAACATGGTGCCACAACGTTAAATACTATTAAAGTGCCTGCTCTGCTGCAACTGTTTATGTGGCTATATACTACTGTAAATGGTTAAGATATTTTAACGGCGCAACCTCTGTAGAGATATCATCCGTTAACAGAATTAGAATACATTTGACAGCGTTTTAAACCAAAACTATGAAGAGAAAGATTACCACAACCCTTGTTTCGCTTTTCGTGCTGGCGCTTGCGTTTGCCGGCACCAACAAAACCCCGATGAATATCAAGATATCTGTAAAGGGGCTTGAAAATTCGACGATGATACTGGCCAACTACTATGGTGACAAACAGTATGTGAAAGACACGCTTCAGTTTGACAAAAAAGGATTAGTTACCATTAAGCAGGATACCACTTACCCCGGAGGGGTATATCTGGCAGTTTTTCCTGCACTGGGCAATCGCTATTTTGAGTTTGTAATCAGCGAGTCGGTGTTTACTATAGAAACAGATAGCAACGACCTGACCGGCCATATTAAGGTTACCGGCTCGGTGGAGAACACCCTGTTTTACGATGACATGAAGTATTTGGGCAAAATGAAGCATCTGTCGGATTCGCTGGGCGGGCTTTATAAAAGTGCCAAAGACCCTAAAGAAAAAGAAAAATACATGGCCGAGCTAAAGAAGATAGACGGTGATGTAAAAGGTAAGCGCAACGAGGTAATGACAAAGTATCCTACGTTGTTTTACGCCAAGTTACTAAGGGCCATGAAAGAAATTGAGGTGCCGGAGTCGCCACGCAAACCGGATGGCAGCATGATAGATTCTGCTTTTCAATGGAGATTTTACAAATCGCATTACTGGGATTATGTAGACCTGAGCGATGAGCGCCTGCTGCGCTGCCCCGTGTTTCATAACAAGTTAAAGACGTTTATGAACCAGACCATTGTGCAGGTTCCTGATTCAATTATAGCAGGCAGCGAAGAATTGCTGGCCAAAACTGACAAGAAGAACGAGGTATACCGCTACATACTTACTTACATTTTTAACGAGATGGCAAACTCTAAGATAATGGGGTTTGATGCGGTATATCAGCACCTGGGCGAGAAGTATTTTTGTGTGCAGGACCTTACGCCATGGATAGATACCGCCAAACGTTTCAAAATCTGCGACCGCGCGATACGACTTAAGCCCGTATTGGTGGGCAAAACTGCACAGCGCCTGATATTGCCTACAGACAGCACCGAAATGCAATGGCGCTCGCTGCAGGAGGTAAAGGCTAAATACACCATCCTTGCATTCTGGGACCCGGATTGTGGACATTGCAAAAAAGAAATTCCTGTACTGGCAGAGGCTTACCACAGCCTGAAAAAGAAAGGGGTGGATGTTGAAACCTACAGCCCGGCTATTATGGAGATTGAAAATTATAAAGACTGGGTAGAATTTATTAAGAAGAACAACCTGGACTGGATAAATGTATGCGACAGCAAGCGCCATAGTAATTTCCGTTTTGAGTGGGATATACAAAGCACACCGCAGGTTTACATACTTGATAAAGACAAGAAAATTCTTGCCCGCCGCATTGGTGCCGAACAAGTAGAAGACTACATACTGCACCTGGAAGATCCAAGCTATAAAGGCAAGCTACCTACCAAAGTGCATGATGACGACAAACAAGAAGGAACAGATTAATACAGAATTGGTAGACCACAATTTTCAAATAAAAAGGGGGATAAAAAATATCCCCCTTTTTATTTGATTGCGTTACTGTTTTTGAAATAACCCGGAAAGGTAGCTCAACTCTTCTATACGAGTTTCCTCACCCTGCTCTACCGAGAGATCGATAAGGTATTTTATCAGCTCCCGTATTATAGTAAGGTTATCGGTGGGCATAAAATATTCATCGCTGGCGTCAATCTTCATTTTTTCCAGGTAATCTTTTACCTCGTTACGCGAAAATATAGCACCCTTGTTTATAGGATTGATGTAAAACATTACTTCGCGCTCCAGGTACAGCTCGGCATTAAAATCGAAGATGGTTTTTTTGCAAAAAGCGAGTATGTAATGGCGGATTAGTGTAACACCATATACCGGCAGGTTTAAATCATTGGCCAGTATCTGGTAAACAATACCTACCGAAATTGCGTTTCCCTTGCGGTTTTCGAGCAGATGATTGATGCAGTAATCCTGGTAATCAGTAGAAGCCTGCTGGCCTTTAAAACTATGGTAGCTGTAAAATACCTGGTTGAATATCTGTATTTGCTCCAGCGGGGTTTGGTTGTAGTTTAACTCCAGCCA
>DATGXP010000875.1:0-3182 GCA_035298845.1 Chitinophagales bacterium | reverse complement strand
CGATGCCCGCGTACAGCGCATCTACGCCGGCACCAATGAGATAATGAAAGAACTTATCGCTCGTAACGTTTTGAAATAGATTTGTATTCCTCCGGGCTTTAGCCCGGTTTAAAATAGATATCCGTTTATCAAAGTGCCGTTGGCTTCCAGCCAACGGTAATAGGCTGTTAGATTCCCCTCCTGCGCCGCAACCGCGGCGGCATTTTAAAGAGGGGGTGACTCGCCGAAGGCGAGGCGGGGTGGTTTTAGCAAACCTTACTACTTCCGCATTTTACAGACAAGGTCCCACACCACTATCCCCACGCTCACCGATATATTTAGTGAGTGCTTCGTGCCGTATTGTGGTATCTCTACCACCATATCCGATTCGCTAACTACATCTTGCGCTACACCATCTACTTCGTTGCCAAACACCACTGCATAGCGCTGGTTAGGCTCCGGCACAAACACATCCAGCATAGTCGCATTATCCGCCTGCTCAATCGATATTATCTTTACCCCATCTGCCTTTAATTGGGCTATAGCCTCGTTGGTAGATTCAAAATGTTTCCATGTCACCGTATCGGTTGCGCCCAGGGCAGTTTTGTGAATATCGCGGTGCGGTGGTGTGCCGGTAATACCGCACAGGTAAATGGCCTCAATTAAAAAGGCATCAGCCGTACGGAAAACAGAACCCACATTCAGGTGGCTACGCACATTGTCCAGCACTATAATGATGGGTGTTTTGGCCTGCTGCTTAAACTCATCTTTGCTAAGTCGGGGCAGCTCTTGATTTAACAGTTTGCGCATTGGTATAAGGTGTTTAAAAAATCAGGTGCGCAAAGTAAGCACACTTATTATTTTCACGCCAGACACATTTTAAACAAAAGGCGGTTGCCGGTATCAATTCCGCATTCCGCATTCTAAAATCCGCATTCTGCAGTGGCCGTACACCGAACAATGATTAAAAGCGCTACCAGCGATACCGAAACCCCGCTGATGAAGCAGTACAATGCTTTTAAAGCGAAGTACCCGGATGCTATATTGCTTTTTCGTGTGGGTGACTTTTACGAAACGTTTGGCGAAGATGCTAAGAAGGCCGCATCTACCCTGGGCATTACGCTAACCAAGCGCAGCAATGGCAAAGCCAGCGAAATAGAACTGGCAGGCTTTCCTCACCATTCAGTAGATACATATCTTCCCAAGCTGGTAAGAGCAGGATACCGGGTAGCCGTCTGTGATCAAATTGAAGACCCTAAATTAGCCAAAGGCATAGTAAAACGTGGCGTAACAGAAATGGTAACGCCGGGTGTGGCTTTAAAGGATAATATACTTAGTACGCGCAGTAACAATTTTTTAGCCTCGGTATATTTTGAGGGGGATAACTACGGTGTGGCCTTCCTCGATATCTCTACCGGTGAATTTTTTGTAGGAGAAGGCAATTTCTCGTACGTAGAAAAGATGATACAAACACTGGCACCTACCGAGGTGCTGTATCCCAAATCGAAGCAGAAGGATTTTCTGCAGATGTTTGGCAATAAACTCTACTCATTCAAACTCGACGACTGGATTTACAGCTATGATAATACGCTGGACCTGCTGCTCAAGCTTTTTGAAACCAACTCGTTAAAGGGGTTTGGAATAGAAGAGGAACGCTTATCGGTAATAGCTGCCGGAGCCTGTATACAATACCTGCGCGATACTGAGCATAATAACCTGGCGCACATCAGTAAGATAACCAGGCTTACAGATGAAAAGACTGTGTGGCTGGATAGGTTTACCATCCGCAACCTCGAGTTGATATACTCTCCACATCAGGGTGGCAAAACACTGCTGGATGTGCTGGATGAAACTACCTCGCCTATGGGTGCGCGTTTACTTAAGCGCTGGGTGGTAATGCCATTGCTGGATATTTCCAAAATAAACGAGCGGCTAGAAGCGGTAGAATATTTTGTAGGTCATCCGGTAGAGTCGGAGGACTTGAAAAAGCTTATTCGCTCTATCGGCGATTTAGAACGGCTCATTTCCAAAGTCTCGTTAGAGCGTGTAAACCCGCGCGAGATGACTCAGTTAAAGCGGGCCCTGCATGCTATTCCCGATTTAAAGCGAATGCTGGCGGCTTCTAAAAATGTTACACTGCAAAAAGTAGGAGAGCAGTTAAATTCAACTATTGCACTTGCAGATAGAATACAAAAGGAAGTGCTTGAGGAAGCCGGGCCGGTGATAGCCAAGGGCAATTTTATTTGCAGTGAAGTAAATGCCGAGTTGGATGATTTGCGCTCGGTTAAAAACTCGGGTAAAGAATATATAGCAGGCATACAGCAAAAGGAAATGCTGCGCACCGGTATCAACTCCCTAAAAGTTGGTTTCAACTCTGTATTCGGTTATTTTTTAGAAGTAACTAACTCGCATAAAAGCAAAGTGCCTGCAGATTGGATTCGTAAGCAAACGCTTACCAACGCCGAGCGCTACATTACCGAGGAGTTGAAAGAGTACGAAAGTAAAGTGCTGGGAGCGGAGGAGAAGATACAAACACTGGAGGAAAGGATATTTGCCGAACTGGTGCGGTTCGCCAAAGATTATGTACAAACCATTCAGCAGAATGCGTCCCTTATCGCACGTGTAGACTGCCTTATTTCTATGGCTACGGTAGCTACTAAAGGCAATTACGTAAAGCCAGAGTTAAATGATGGCCATAGCATAGATATAAAAGAAGGCCGCCATCCGGTAATAGAGCAGCAAATAGATGTGAGCGAGAAATACATAGCCAACGATGTTTACCTGGATAATGAGACGCAACAGATATTAATCATTACCGGCCCAAACATGAGCGGTAAGAGTGCCCTGTTACGTCAGACAGCCTTGATTACACTTATGGCGCAAATCGGTAGCTATGTGCCAGCTGCATCCGCTAAAATAGGCCTGGTTGATAAAATATTTACCCGTGTGGGCGCCAGCGACAACTTGAGTGCCGGTGAGTCAACATTTATGGTTGAAATGAATGAAACCGCCTCCATTATGAACAATCTTTCGGCCCGTAGTCTCATTTTGCTTGACGAAATTGGTCGCGGCACATCTACCTACGACGGTATTTCAATAGCCTGGAGTCTTGCTGAATATCTGCACAATAATCCAAACGCAAGGCCACGGACACTGTTTGCGACCCACTACCATGAACTAAATGAACTGGCTGAGAAGTATAA
>DATGXP010000874.1:0-2179 GCA_035298845.1 Chitinophagales bacterium | reverse complement strand
AAGGGCAGAGTCGTTTACATAGACTTTGTTATCGCGCTCTATCATAAAGTTAGGGTTCGGCGCTTCTTCCAGCACTATATTTAGCTGTTGGCTCTCTCTAAAAATTTTGCCGCCTTCGTCTATTTTCTTCAACCTGAAATCGATGTTATCGTAAAACCATATGCGACCATCGCTAGAGGATGCTACTGCTGAAACATTCTGATAGCCAAGTTCAAAAAAATTGTAGGTGTTAATAGGCGCCAGATAACGGTCAACCGTAACCACCGTCATAAAGTCGGGGTAGAACACCAACATCTTCATTGGGTTGGTTACATCTATCATTCCTATTTTACCATACTTAAATTCCTCATAGCGGTAAAGGAATTTACCATCCGCCGAAAACTTTAAAACGCTGTTGTTAGATGCCGTATAGAAACTGCCGAAGTTATCTATGGCCATGCTATTGGCCTTGGTGTTGTATGTGTTGATTAAAGAGAAGTTAGTGGCACTAATAAAGAACACGGAGCATAGAGCACAGATCACAGACAATACAATATTTCGTCTGCGCTTGCTTATATGCTTCATAAATAAAGGGTTCATGTCTAACATCCTGGTTCTAGGTTCTTGGTTCTTATGCCTTATAATACTTCAATTCCATCTTCTCTCCGTCGAACACTGCGTAGCTATAATAATCGAGCCAATCTCCGGTGTTTATGTAGCGGCTTTGCTCTCCTACCTTAACATCGAGGGGCAGGTGCCTGTGGCCAAACACAAAAAAATCAAAGTGTTCTTTCTTTAAGGTTTGTTTGCAAAACTGTACCAGCCACTCTTTGTCTTCGCTCTTAAACGCTTCTGCTTCTTTTTTCTTGCCCTGGTTACCAAAGCGACTTTCGTAACTAAAATAGTTGGCTATGCGTGAACCTACATCGGGGTGCAGCCAACGGAAAAAGAACTGGCTAACGGGGTTAGAGAACACTCTTTTGATAAACTTATAGCCATGGTCGCCGGGGCCAAGGCCATCACCGTGGCCTATAAAAAATTTTTTGCCGAAAAACTCGCGCTGGGTGGGTTGGGTGTAAACTTTAGCGCCTAACTCCTGCTCAAAGTAACCGAACATCCACAGGTCGTGGTTGCCTGTGAAAATATGAACCGGTATACCAGCATCACACAGCTCGGCTAGTTTGCCCTGTATGCGCACAAAGCCTTTAGGCACTACGGTTTTGTACTCGTGCCAAAAATCGAAGATGTCGCCTATGATAAATATCTCGCCGGCATCGGCTTTAATCTCATCCAGCCATTGCACAAAAAGCTTTTCGCGGGCGGCGCTCGATCTAAAATCGGGCGTGCCTAAGTGAAGGTCGCTGGCAAAGTAAATTTTCCCCGAGGAAGACATCGGGCTAAAAATAGAATTATTGAACGGTAATTACGGACGTAATGATGGCGGAATGATTTGGTCTACCAAAAACACGTAAACATCCTCGGTACCCTCGGCATTTAAAATCAGGCGCTGTTTATCGTAAAAGTGGCCGTTGTTGCATGAGCCCAGCTTAATAATACTTGGCAGTTCGCCTTTATTCAATGCATAGAATCTCTCCAAACCCTCACCTTCACTAATGGCCAGATGGGCTATATCGGTGATGATGATGTGCGTTTTAGGAAAGCAGTGTAACCTTCTGCGGCTTGCCTGCTTAGGGTTTAATATAATAGTGCCATCTTCTGCCACCAGGCTTTCGCAAAGCGAAATAGCAGCATCTGAATTTTCGATGGTGTAGCCGATGGAGCCTTTCTGGAAATTGCTATCGCAGAAAGCATCTTTGATTTCGTTTTCCCAGCAAAAAATGTGCGACCAGTTTCTTTCGGCCTTCAACATTCTTAAGCCTTCCACAGCCTCCTTTATACTTTCGCAGAAAACAAATTTGCCATTGCTTTGAATGAATTTGGTAGCAAAGCGAATATCCAAATCCTTCTCAACAGTTAAATTGTAAGTGGGTGCAGTAACCTCTACCGTGCGTAATGGAATCTCTTTTTCGGTAACACTCTCATCGCTTACACGCGAAGTGTAGGTCAACACCGGTTCAACAAAAGTTGTAGTTGTTTCTTCAGCCAGATTTACAACAGTAGCTTTAAGACCGGTAAACCCCGTGGTTTCTTCGGTGCTGGCTGCAATTGTATCGGTGTTGGTTTCCTCGTTGTTAGATTT
>DATGXP010000873.1:0-5367 GCA_035298845.1 Chitinophagales bacterium | reverse complement strand
CTTAGCCATACTGTTGAAGTGCAGGTTAGATATACCAAAGCGGAACCAGGGCTCGAAAACAATACGCCTTCCGTTTTTCCAATCTTTGCGTATAGCAAACTTCATTTGAAGGTTAGCTCCCTCTACTGTATTGTAATTGACCAGATTTATAAGCGATGGAAAATCTACCTGTATCTTTTTGTATTGCTTACGATACGTATAACCGGTAAGCACCGATAGCACACCGGGCTTGTTTACATTCTTATCTGTTGAATCTTTAAACTCTTTAGTATCGCGTATTACCTGTATGCTGTCTTTTATCTGGTAGTCGGTTGCTTCCAGTTCGGTAAGCGGTACCGGGCGGATGCTATCCCAGTATTCTTCTTCGCGTTTATTGGCTATCTCCTCTATTTTTACAATTTCATCGGTAAATATTTTCTTCTCTACCAGCTTCTCTTCTTTCTTCTTTTGCTGAGCATATTTTTTAGGGGCCTTTAGCGAGTCTGCCTTAATAACAGATTTACTGTGCGCAGGCATCATACCCAGTATATCGTTAACCTTATAGTTTTTAAAAATACCAAGGTAGTAACCATCGCCCTTTATACCCAATACGCCGCCATTAGCGTCATATCGCTGCTGCGTGGGCAGCCATATATCCTGCGCTACGGGTACAAAGTATTGCGTAACCTTAAGGGTATCTATATACTGAATACCGTTTATTTTGGTAAGATATAACTCCAATGAATGAATATTCCAGTTATCTTCTATAATACTGAGCACACCGGTAAAACACGGGTCGGCCTTGCGCTTAGGTGTAACAAGTATTTTATTTACCAGGTAGTCACCCTCTTTATATGCACCCAGCATACGGAAGTTATAATAGAAAAATGTGTTTTCGGCCAATGGTGAAATAAAAGGCCGCTGGGCAATAAAAGGTATAGTGATATTGCGCTCGTAAAAATTGAAATAGAAATTTTGGGCTGAGTTAAATGTAAACCCATTGGCCCGGCCACTCACTTTAGAAGAGTAAATAACCTCCCTAAACTTACCCGGCTTTTTATAATATAGTTTAGACTGTGACTCACTTAAATAAAGTATACCTGAGTTTTTGGGACCGGTAAGCAGGCCAGTGGTGTTTATTTTTTGCCCCAGTATTCTGTCCGGCGCCTCTAATATGCGCTGCATACCTTTTACATAGGCATCGCAGGTATAGCTCTCTACCACATTCAAAAAGTATTTGCGCTTTTGTATAGCCTTGCGGATAACCGCCAGGGCAGGGTCCTCGCTGCCATTAACTACCACATCGCGTATTTCGTATTGTTGCTCCTCCAGGGTTACATCCAGCTCAACATCTGCTTTTACTACTACCGTTTCCAAATGTTGTTTATAACCCAGGTGCTGAAAAATCAACTCATAAGTACCGGCGGGCAGGTCAAACTGATACTGGCCCATTACGTTAGCAGATGTACCATTGGTAGTACCCTTTACGTAGATATTAGCATAACCTATTTTTTCGCGGTTGGCGCCATACACTACGCCATGTATAGAGAATGCAGAAGAAAATTGGGCCAGAGCTACAAAAACCCCAAGAAGCAGTAAACGCATGTGAAATTGAAAATACGAAAAATATAATGTGAAAATGGGCTTAATATGCCAGCTAAGCAAGCTACACTCCTTTTACTTATTATAAAGAACAAAGTTTAGCCCAAATTGTTCTCATAGTTAAGCTGCATTTCTGGATTGGTCAACCCAAATCAGTTTTCCAGTGTCGTATCCAATAGCGCTAGCCTTGGCCAGATATTCTGCCTTCACATCGTCAGGCATAGTTGTTTCGCGCGACAACAACCACAAGTAATCGAGGTTCTTGCCGGCTACCAGTGCATATTTATAATCCTTATCGATAGCTATTACATTGTACCCTGCGTAAAAAGGGCCGAAGAATGATACTTTCAGGCGGGCTTCAGTCGGGTCATCTACGGGCACTGCCTTACCAATGCTTTCCTCCCATTTGTTTTCTTTAAAATTAAAGCCTTTATTATCTACTTTAATCTTTCCATCACCGCGTAGCGAATAAGTGGCCGTTACACTGTCGAGATTACGCTCAAAATAGTAATCTAAACGGGCAATTTCATACCATTTGCCAAGGTACCGCTTTTGGTCGAAAGGCTTCACGGCATGTGCCTTTTCAGGAATGTTTACACCCGTTAGTAAGTCTGAAACGGCAGTCAGTATATTGAAGGATGTGGCCATAACTCTACATTTAGTTACGGTAATAAAACAAACTTAGTACCAATTGCTGGTTACAGCGGTATGTTGCCGTGTTTTTTACGCGGCAGCTTTACCGCTTTATTTTCGGTCATTCTAAATGCCCTGATAAGTTTGGCGCGGGTTTGCGATGGCTCAATTACCTCATCAATAAACCCACGCGCTGCTGCTTTATAGGGGTTGGCAAAATTTTCCGCATAAGCATCCACCACTTCTTTCAGTTTTACAGAAGGGTCTGGCGCAGATAATATTTCGCGCTTAAAAATTATTTCGGCGGCCCCCTTCGCTCCCATCACCGCAATTTCGGCGTTAGGCCAGGCATAGTTCATATCGGCTCCTATGTGCTTGCTATTCATTACATCGTAAGCACCTCCGTAAGCCTTGCGCACAATTACCGTAATTTTAGGCACAGTAGCTTCGCTAAAGGCATATAGCAATTTGGCACCGTTGGTTATAATAGCGTTCCACTCCTGATCGGTACCCGGTAAAAAGCCCGGTACATCTACAAGCGTAAGTAATGGGATATTGAAACAATCGCAGAAACGCACAAAGCGCGCACCTTTTTTAGATGAGTTGATATCTAACACCCCTGCCAGTACAGCGGGCTGGTTAGCCACCACACCAATGCTGCGGCCACCTATACGGGCAAAGCCCACCACTATGTTCTCGGCATAATCTTTATGCACTTCATGAAAAGAATCGCCATCTACTATCTCGCTAATCACTTCTCGTATATCATACGGTTGATTAGGGTTAGCAGGTATTACGCTGTTCAATTTCGGCCGGGCCTCGTCGCCTTCTTCATAATCAATAGCCGGTGCCTGCTCATCGCAGTTTTGCGGCATATAGCTTAGCAAACGTTTGATTGAGTTAATACACTCTACCTCGTTAGGGTATGTAAAATGAGTAACCCCGCTTTTGCTGGCGTGTGCCTGCGCTCCACCAAGTTCTTCGCTGGTTACATCTTCATGCGTCACTGTTTTTACCACGTTAGGACCTGTAACAAACATATATGAGGTATGCTCTACCATCATTATAAAATCGGTAATAGCAGGTGAGTAAACAGCACCGCCGGCGCATGGGCCTAAAATGGCAGAGATTTGCGGAATAACACCGCTGGCTACCGTATTGCGGTAGAATATATCGGCATAGCCTCCTAATGACACCACGCCTTCCTGAATACGGGCACCACCCGAATCGTTCAAGCCAATTACAGGTGCCCCGTTTTTCATGGCCAGGTCCATTATTTTACAAATTTTCTCGGCATGCGTTTCAGATAGTGAGCCACCAAACACCGTAAAATCCTGCGAAAACACGTAGACAATGCGGCCATTTACCGTACCATAGCCTGTAACTACACCATCGCCCAGGTAAATCTCTTTATCTATACCAAAATCGCGGCCGCGGTGCTCTACCAGCATACCTATTTCTTCAAAACTGCCGGCATCCAGCAACAAATCTATCCGCTCGCGGGCGGTTAGCTTGCCCTTTTTGTGTTGGTCGTCAATACGTTTCTGCCCGCCGCCCAGTTCTGCCTGTGCCTGCTTGTTCTGTAAAGTTTCTATTTGCTTTTCCATTTCTGATTTTCGTTGCAATTGTAAGGGGAATGGCGGAATAATGGAATGTTGCAAGCCCAAAATTTTGGGGGCATTCTATTCCGTTACTTCGTCGTTTCCTTAAACCGTATTCCGTACTGCTCTAACTCTGCCAATATAGGATTATAAATTTCAGGATACTTAGGCATTAGCACCCCGCGTTTCGTTATCTCTCCGTTCAAAATCATTTTGGTAACCATAGCCACTGGTAAACCTACAGTAGTTGCCATAGCGGTGCGCTCTGTATCTTTACCGATGCAAACTAATGAAGCTTCCAGTGTTTTCTTTCCCTTGCCGCTTTTATCGGTGTAGTCTAGCTCATGCACCATTACTACCATATCTTTATCATCGGGCCCGAGTGCCCAACATTGCTCCAGAGTTTTTTGTAGCAAGTCAGCGGGCGCTATCTTTTTATCGGTATACGCGCTTAAAGCCGGAATTATTTTGCTGGCATATACCAACCTTTCAATTTGTTTATCGGCAATTATTTTTTTCGATTTCATTAATACCGCCACATCCTCTTTAAATTTAGCGGTATCTAATTCTGCCCGGTTAGTAAAGCCCATTTTAATCAGGGCATTCCATCCTTTACAATAGGGCGGGCGTCGCAGTGTGCCTCGGTAAACTGTTTTAGCGCGCAGCAGCCCGTACTCCTTTATATACTTTAGCGAGTCGCGGTTGGCATAACTTTCAAAGTTGCCATATCCCTTCAGTTTTAACTCGCTGGTAGTTGCAAAAAGCTGCTCGTAGGTCAGCTTTACCTTCTGCCCTTTTTCTAAATACTGTATGTGGCCATCGCCCTGCCCCGCCAATATTACATTGCGCGGGTTCCAGGTAAATTTATAATGCCAGGGGTTATCGTCATTCTCTGGTGCAATTAAACCACCACAGTGCGATTTGAAACCCGTAACTACTTTACCCTCCTTTTTTAGCCGGTCAATCATCTGCATGGCGCTCATGTGGTCTATACCCGGGTCCAGGCCCATCTCGTTCATAAAAATGAGGTCCTTATCTTTTACAGCTTTGTCCATACCACGCATGGCATCTGATATATAAGAAGGGGTAACCAGGTTTTTATTCAGCGCTAGGCAATCTTCGGCAAGTGCTATGTGCATGGCCGCGGGTAACATAGAAATAACAATATCAGCTTTGGCTAATAGCTCCTTGCGCCCCTTAGCATTATTAAAATCGAAAGCAATAGCGTGCGTATGCGGCCTGCCTTCTGTTTTTTGCAAAGCATGCTCAGCCGACATGTCAGCTACGGTAATTTCCCACTGCTGTTCGGCGGCGTGTTCTACCAGGTAATCTATAAGCACAATGGAGGATTTACCAGCCCCGAGTATTAGAATGTTCCGCATAAGCCATACAATAATAGAAAATGAATTTCTTTGCGCGCAAAAACAGCAAATTATGATTTGGAAAGTAACACCAAGCCAGGATTGGATGCAGCATTTGCCCCACGCTAAAAATATGGCCGATTACCTGGATATAAAGATTACCGAAGTTGGCGATGACTATATTACTGCTA
>DATGXP010000872.1:0-2723 GCA_035298845.1 Chitinophagales bacterium | reverse complement strand
GTTTACCACATAGAGCGCGAATCGTTCGACACCAGTAAGGTAAAAACACTGGTGCTGGATGAGTTTGACAAATCGCTGGAGTTTGGGTTTCAGAAAGAGATGGAGTTTATCATTCAGCAGCTGCACAACCTGAATAAGCGCATACTTACCTCGGCTACCCAAGGTATAGAGATACCTTCCTTTGCGGGACTGGTGCAGCCCGACTATATCAACTTTTTAAAGGATTACGTATCGCCGCGGCTAACGCTGAAAATGCTGCGTGCCACGCGCGAAGATAAACTGGAGGCCCTGATGCGGCTGATAGGCCATGTAGGCAACGATACTACCCTGGTGTTCTGCAACCACCGCGAAGCGGTAGACCGTATAAGTGCCCTGCTGGCCGATAGTGGTGTAATACACGATGTATACCACGGCAAGCTGGAGCAGGACGACCGTCAGCTGGCGCTGGTTAAGTTCCGCAATGGCACCAACCACCTGCTGATAACTACCGACCTTGCATCACGCGGGCTTGATATCCCCAGCATAAAGCATGTAGTGCACTACCAGCTGCCACATACGCTGGAGGCTTACACCCACCGTAATGGCCGCACAGCCCGTATGCATGCCGAAGGCACTGCCTACCTGGTGCTGGGCGAAGAAGAGCATGTGCCTGAGTTTATAGAAGACGAAGTGCAGGAAATTGAACTACCCGAAAAATACACCCTGCCCGGCCCCGGCGAGTGGGCCACCATTTATATATCGGCCGGTAAAAAGGATAAGATAAACAAGATGGATATTGTGGGTTTCCTCATTCAAAAAGGGGGACTGCTGAAAGAAGAATTAGGCCTGATAGAAGTGCAGGATTTTAAAGCCTATGCCGCCGTAAAGCGCAACAAAATAGCCGGCATGCTCAAAAAAATTGAAGGCCACAAAATCAAGAACAAAAGCGTAAAAATAAAGCTGCAGGACTAGCCCCAAACACGACTTCCGAAGTTTTTTCAACTTCGGAAGTCTACACATAGTCAAAACTTTAAAATAACAAGATGACTGCCTAAAGGCCTGAAAGGCCGTAGGATATCAGCCCAGGGCAACGCCCTGGGTTATCAAACAAACAAGAAGTTAAGCCCTGTAAGGGCGCAATACACCCTACCTGCCCGATAGACGGAAATGTTCGGCGTAGGTATCTTTTATGGTTTCGCCATCCAGCAGCCACTGCATACGCATTTGCTTAGGTATGTTCACTTTCTCTACACTTTTAAAGGTACCAAATACGCGGTCCCAAAAGCGGGTGGTAACGCCATGGTTCATTTTAGGGTTGTGAAAGTGGTGATAGAAATGGTGCTTGCGCAAATGGATAAAAGGTGCAGCCACAGGCTCTTTGCTATGGTAGCGGTAGTGCGTATTCTCATACATGCCATACATAGCTACAAAGCCGGCGGTAAACGCTATAGCCGCCGCCAGCGGGGCAAACAGGCTTATAATACCAATTAGCAGCAAGGTAGCCATAACTGCCAGCGCTGCCTTTTTGTACACCGGTGCAAAGTAGTTGGCTTTAGAGTGATGCAGCAGGTGCTCTTCTTTAAAAAAATTCTTGCCCTTGTGCACGTGGCCAAGGAAACGGTGCATCAGGTATTCGGCCAGGGTCCAGCTGGCGATGCCGGCAAAAAAGAGGATAGCTAACATAGGGGTATATAGTTTAGTAATTGTATAGTAATGTTACGAATGAAAGAGTATGAAATTGCAGGCGTGGTCTGCATTTTTTCTGAGGTGGCGAAAATTGAAGGTGAGGTGTATGGAACGTAATATAAAACGCATTGCAAATGCTTTAGCCGGAGTATCTATAGTGGACGTAGGCTACGCCCAGTGGGGTGTTTTATTTTGTGTGCTAAAATGCAGAAGCGGAATAAAATGCACTTTATTTTATTACCGCCCCGCCCGTTGGGCACCCCGCCTAAAATAGGCGGGGAATTTTAGCAGCCACAGTCAACTAAATTTTATGCTCTCTTAAATCATGCTATAAAATACGCATCTAACACTTATGCGCGAAGCCCGTATTAAGTTTCCCCGCCTATTTTAGGCAGCCTGTCCCGAGCCCTGGGAGGGTGCCGCAGGCGGAGCGGTAATTAAACAGTCTGTATTTATTCTGCTATGCATTTCAATCCTAGCATAGCCTCGCCGAAATGAGCTGTAAAAACAAATTTTTTCCTGAACAGGAAAATGTGTCAACCCAAAACACAATTAAGCAATTGAAAATGAACACTTTAAAAATTTCGGTGTCAACCCAAAATTTCAAAAGGTGTCAACCCTGCCTTATATATACAAATAATACATAATGCATGAATTGTGAATATGCTTAGCTGTCCTGAAACCGATTAGATACTATTTGGCCTTTTTCTTAACAGCAGGCTTACTACTACACTTAGCGCATTTGCAGCCATGTGGTTTGATGTATTCGTTAAACATCTCCTTACCGTAATCGTAGCACAACTCCTCTCCTTCTTTAATATTCTTTCGCGCGCTTATCCAGATTTTGCCGCCTTTTATGTCCACATCGCAGTTAGCCGCCGAGCCGCAGGCATGGTTAATATACCGCGCTGTGTTGCTCCGGTCTTTGCCATCTATCAGCCATTTAGAGTTTAGTTCAAACAGATACATGCCCCCGCGCTTATTAGCTTCATCCACGGTTATTTTCTCACCGGTATATTCTATCACCCTCATCCCTTTGGCAATTGGCTCCATGGTAT
>DATGXP010000871.1:0-6359 GCA_035298845.1 Chitinophagales bacterium | reverse complement strand
TAGCAGTCCTCGGTTTCCACACTGTTTGGTCCAAAGCGGTGGCCTACATAATCGGTACTGGATAAACTTACCGCCAGAAAATCGGTGGCATCGTGCCCGCCCATGCGCTCGTTTAATATCACACCTTCCGCAAATTTAAGTGTAACCGTATTGCCAAATGGGGTAGCTGCCAGTATTTTATAAGTGGGTTTTATCTCGCTTACTTTATGGGTAAACATGGCTTTTGTTTCATTTTCAAACAGGCCTTCATACTGTTCATCATCATCAGTGCTCTCAATATATTTCTCTATGGGTTGTAGTGTGCTCCAGTTTTCTGCTAAATATTTTTCCGGCAGTTTATAGTCGTTAAACTGCTTAACCCATGTAGGTAATTCCTGCATGTAATAGGTAGATGTTATCCAGTTACCGGCAGATGGGTCGTAAAAGTATGCCGCATTAGCGGTGTGGCCAGCAGGTAGGATAGAGCCCCGGTCTTTAAGCGCTACACCAATTACTTTACTGCGAAAATTGGTGGCTAAGCGCAGCTCGTCGGTAATAGTAGTGGTAAGCATACGGCGGGGCGACATTAAACCCGCTTTTGAAGAGCTTCCTACTGTTTTTTCAGTGGTATCCTCTGTGCAATATACGTATTTATTCTCTTTCAAATCGAACCAGTTGTTACCGGTAATACCATGCACCGATGGCACCGAACCGGTATATACGCAAGTGTGCCCACACGCTGTATAACTGGGCGAGTAGTTAATGTGCGTGTTCTCGCAGCTATAGCCATCACGAAGTAATCGTTTAAACCCTCCGGCTACGTACTTATCCTGGTAGCGGTATAAAAAATCCCAGCGCATTTGGTCTACCACCATACCTACTACCAGTTTAGGACGGGCGGTTGCAGTGGGTGTAGGTGCTACGGTTTGCGCAGATAGGGTGATGCAGGAAAGAAGGGCAAATGCGGCAAAAATATTTTTCATGATAGGATGAAATAAACTGTTAAATTTAGTGCGTGTAATTAATGGCAATAGTATAACAAATCAATTTGCCGATGAAGAAGAGAATATTAACCCTTGTTTTCTTTTGTGTAATTCTGCAGGGTTATGTGGCTGCGCAATGCGGCACCTGTGTGCCAATGGTTTTTGGCAACGATTCTTCTATACAGGTTTCTGCCACAGAAATTAATTACGATAACACCTCCGGCCCGTTGGATACCACGATTCAAATGCGTTTCCCCCGCTTTCCGTATTATTCGCAACTGGGTGGCAATGTGCGCGAAATTTTTAATGTGCGGTTTGAAAACGCTTACGACCTTCCGCCGGGTGTGCAGTATCAATTTAGTAATAACGGCAATTACGATGTACTGGGGGGAGACAGTATTGGCTGTTTCAGGTTATGCAGTAGTAATTCTCCGCCGGGTTTGTACCACTCTACCTTCTATTTTCAGGTAACCTATTCAGGATTTTTCGGTGGCGGTGGTGGCGGAGGAGGGGGAGGAGGTGGTGGAAGTTTCGATACTATTACAAGTACCTACTATGTTTCCTTAACTTTTAATGTAACGGGCAGGTATAATGCTCCCTATATGAGTTTTAATTTTGCGGGCAGCAATCTGCATCGCAGTTACCGCACCTGCCAGCAGAGTTTTAATATTTATAGCGAAAGCCTGATTAACGATGCCTGTTTTATCAGGCGCCAGTGGAACCGCGATGGGCTTAATGTATCTACCAGTTACGGGTATTCTATTCCCTCCACTCCGCCATTGCCCATCGGCAATCATTTTTTGGCGCTTACTACTTGGGTATACCATATGGTGTTAAGCAGTGTAACGGTAACTGCTACCGGTTCGTGGGACACTTCTGGCCCCGATTCGGTGGCCGATATGTATATAAAAACAAAAACACAGGATAACCTCACCAGTCGCACCCTTAACCAGCAGCAGGCAGCTTTTACTAATCTCAACTGGGCTATTCCGCTGGATGAATGCAATAATTTTGAGATTAACGTAATGGATTACGATGGCGATAATATACCACCCGGTAGCGATATAGAGATAAATAAACACTGGTTTGCGGCCTACCCGGGCACCCAGGTATCGCAGCTGACCAACTCGCGCGTAACCGTTGTTTTTGATACGGCCTTTAGCTATATGCAAACAGATACATTTTGGTTTCAGACAGATACGTTTCATGGTGCAGCCTCCATTGTTTATACCGATGATAGTGTGTGCCAGGACGATGTGGTTACACTTACGGCTACACCTTTTAACCCGGCTTATCTATACACCTGGGCGCGTAGCGGCACTTCGGGCGAAATAGGCGATGAAGAAACTTATTCGCCTACGGTTACCGATAACTATTATATAAAAACCATGGATTCGGTTTGTTACAAATGGTCGGCACCAAAACGAATCGTGGTTTCACGCAGGCCTTATGAAAATACCGCAATAGTGCGCACCGGCGATTCCCTCCAGCTGTTTCCTCACCAGCAGGCGCAGTTTGTGGTAGAGTGGTTTTTAGATGCGGATATGTATTTGCAAGGCCCCGAAAAAATATATGCCCCTTTCCTGGGTACCTATACCGCGCTGGTTTATAACCGCGAAAACCACGATTGCTCATATCCCGCCTATTACATCATCTCAGGTGTACCCGAAACTACTACAGGCGCTGGCATATCGGTATACCCCAACCCCGCCCGAGATTATGTTGAGGTAGATATGGAAGGTTTTAACGGCAACAGCTTACGGCTGCTTAATCACCTTGGGCAGGAAGTTTTAACTCAGGATATTTCCGGAACTAAGGTTCGGTTTACTACAGGTAACCTGCCTGCAGGCGTCTACCTTTTGCAGGTGGCCGCAGCTTCCGAAAACTACATCCGCCGGCTGGTGCTGAAACAAGACTAAAATCCCTCAAATATTAACAGCAAAATGCCATTTCTTTAGGCTAAATTCGCGCCGCATTTAAAGCAATGTTTTTCATGGTTAAAAAAATCCTTTCGGTTGTATTGCCCGCCTTGTTGTGTATGCATGTATTTGCTCAGCAGCACCGTATCACACTTAACCCCAACCTACGTCCGTTTTACCATGGTGTAGAATCAGGCGACCCTATGCAGGACCAGGTTATTATCTGGACTCGTATAACACCCGATACCGGTACCATAGGCGATGTAGAGGTTTTTTGGCAGGTAGCCACCGACACCGGTTTTACCAATGTAGTAAATTATGGCAAGGCTGTAGCGACAGAGGATAATCACTACACAGTTAAGGTAGATGTGTGTGGCCTGCAGCCTTCTACGTTTTACTATTACACGTTCAATGCCTTTGGGCGCAACTCTATTGTGGGCCGCACCAAAACAGCCCCTTCGGCAACTTCTAATAACGATAGTGTTCGTTTTGCCGTAGTAAGCTGCGCTAGCTGGGAACACGGATATTTTAACGCCTACCAGAGCATTGTAAACAAAAACAACGTAGATGCCGTGGTACACCTGGGCGATTATATCTACGAATACGAAAGCGGCGGTTTTAGCGGTAATGTGGCCGGCCGTACCTACGACCCGCCTACCGAATGTACTACAGAGGTTGGTTATGAATTACGCTACTCGCAATATAAGCTGGATGACCAACTGCGCAGGCTGCACCAGTTGTTTCCTTTTATAACCGTGTGGGATGACCACGAAACCTGCAACGATGCCTGGAAAGATGGCGGGCAAAACCACACACCCGGCACCGAAGGAAACTATGCCGACCGCAAGCGCTATTCTACTTCTACCTATTTTAAGTGGATGCCCATACGCAAGCCAGACCCTATAGATACTATCCGCATTTTCCGCAAGCTGCGCTATGGAAAATTGCTGGACCTGATAATGCTGGATACCCGCCTGTACGACCGCGATGAACAGGACCTGGGCGCCACCAACGACTCGGCACACCACCTGATGGGCCCGGTAGAGTTAGCGTGGTTCCTGCAACAACTGAGTGATACTACTACCAGCTGGAAAATTATAGGCAACCAGGTAATGTTTGCCCCTCTGCAGGTTTTTGGCCAGCCGGTTAATGCCGACCAGTGGGATGGGTACAACTACGAGCGAAATATTATAGAAAATCACATATTAAATACACCGGTTAAAAATGTGGTAATGCTTACAGGCGATATACACACCAGCTGGTGCAACGATATACCCGGCCCAAACTACGATGATAATACCGGTGCCGGTTCAATTGGGGTAGAATTTGTAGGCAGCAGTGTTACTTCGCTCAACTCGCCGCTACCGGTAGGCGCCAGTATTATACGCGGATTAAACCCGCACATGAAATACATAAACCTGGATGACCACGGTTATTACGAACTGGATGTAAAGAAGGGAAAGGCCCAGGCCGACTATACGTATATAAGCACGGTTACTTCTTTAAATGCTAATGATGTGGAAGGAGTGCATTATTTTGTAAATAACAATGAGCGCCACTTGCGCCAGAGCAACGCGGCTGTTCTTGTAGCACAGATTACAGCCCCGGTTCCGGCATTGTTTCCTAACCAGCATTTGCCTTTTTCTAAAATAACCGACCATGTGGTTGTCATACCGGAGAATACACAATCAACCACCAACGTAATTCCTAACGGGCCCGTTTGCCCTGCCATAAATCTTGGTATTGGGGGCGCCCAGCATGGTGTTGCCATTTCGCTTAACGGGCGCGATGTTACATATGTACCCGGCCAGGATTATCATGGCACCGATACCGTTATGCTTACGGTATGCACCAGTGAAACTATACCGGTGTGCGATACAGTATTTATTTTTGTAACCGTGCTATCGGTGCAGGATATAGATATCATAACGGTAGATATAGACCGCGACAGCATCGCCACTGCCTGTTTGCATTTTAATGATATAACAGCTTACACCGGTGCTATCAACTATTCGCAGCCGCTCAACGGTGCCATTACCTTAACCGATTCCTGCTTTAGCTACGACCCCGATTCTGCTTTTGTAGGATACGAAACTATAACCTTTATAGCCTGCGATGCAAACAGCAATTGCGATACCGTGGTGTATGTGTTTAAAGTAGACCACCCGGTTAGTGCTTCTACCATCGAGTTACAGGTAAATAAAAACAGCAACATTACTTATTGCCTCATATTTGACGACTTAGTGGCTCAGCCTACATCTATTGCTGTAACACTAATCCCTCACCACGGCACTTACCAGTGGGTAGGCGGCGATTCGTGCTTTAAGTACTTCCCTTACTTCAACTATGTGGGCGATGATACTATGCGCTTTGTAGCCTGCGATAACGGTGGTTTAAATCATTGCGATACCATTACTGTCATCTTTCATGTAACGGCTCCTAATGCTATTACTGAACCAGCAAACCTGGTGGTGTTTGGTTTATACCCTAACCCGGTTAACGATAAGCTGATAGTTCAGTACTACCTGTACGAAGCCGAAGAAGTAACCATGAATGTGTATGATATTACAGGTAAGTTAGTAAGCACCGGTATAATATCTACCGGTACCAATGGCCTGCACCATGCACAGTTAAATGCTTTTGAACTACAAGCCGGTAATTATGTGGTAGAGCTAAAAACGGCCACGTTTAGTTACAGAAAACAGGTGGTTAAGCAGTAGGGTGGTTTGGCTGTTTAAGTCCCCTTTTGTTTCATCCCGGGATTGCATCGGGAAGGGGATTAGGAGAGCTTCTTCATATTCAGCAGCCTTCTCCACTTACTTCTATCCGTATCGTTATCGCGTATCTCAAACAGCTTTTTAAACTCGCCCAGTAGCGCTTTCTCTACTTTCTTCTTCATCATATCCTGCGTTTTGGGGTCATCAAACTTTGCTTTGTACCGGGCAGTAGATATACGCTTACCAAAACTGAAATACAACTTGGCTGGGCGTGGTATAATAGTATCGCCTATTCCGCGCACTATCGGCGGCACCAGGTCACCGTTTTTCAAATACTTTTCGGCCACACCAATCATTTTCAAAAACTGCCCAAAGGGCGATTTAAGAAAATCGTTGGCATCCTGCACCACCGTATACGTTTCTTCGGCGCCTACGGCAGCCACCGGTATAATATCGTAGCCCTGCTCCATAGCCATACGCACAAAACCCTTGCGGTCACTCCATTTCAATACATATTGCTCGCCCTTCTTTTTACAAACCTCGCGCGTGCCACCGGGAAAAACCACAATGCTGTCACCTCGTTTCATCAGCGCGCGGCAGTTTTCGCGGCTGGCTTCTACCGCCCCTAAGTTTTGTTGTATAATATCGCGCCACACCGGTATGCGCCAGTGGTTGCTATCGGCCAGCGCGCGTAGTATAAGCCCCTTGCGCAGGTATAATTCTACACCAAAAGGGTAACCATCGAATACACCTAATATGGT
>DATGXP010000870.1:0-6307 GCA_035298845.1 Chitinophagales bacterium | reverse complement strand
TTACAACAGTGCAACCGCTGCCACTTTGCACTACCACCCTATACCAGGTATCCTGCGAAAGCGCACCTTGCGATGCACCGGTTAAAGTAGCCGTAGTATTAACTATATCAGTTATGTTGCTGCTGAAGTTATCAGTAGATTTCTGCCACTTAACTATGCTGCCGGTTTGGCCCGATAGCGATAAGTCGGCTATCTGCTCGCCGGTACAAATAGTTTGTGCTGAAGCCAGTGTACCTCCGTTAGAGGCAGGATTTACTGTAATTTTGGCCGCTAGCGAAGGAACCGGTGCGCATCCCGAACCATTCTGAATCATGGCCCTGAACCAGGTGTCCTGTGTAAGGTTACCCTGCGAAGAGCCCGTTAAACTGGCCGATGTATTTGATATATCTGTAAAGTTAGCCACAAAATTATCATTCGATTTCTGCCATTTAACAATGCTGCCAGTATAACCCGATAAAGTCAAGTCCGCCATAGGCGTGTTGTAACAAATGGTTTGGTCGGCTGCTACTGTGCCGCCTATTGCTACAGGAGTAACAGTAATTTTTACCGTTGCAGAGTTCGCTGTGGCACAACCTGCACCGCTTTGCACTACTGCCCTAAACCAGGTATCTGCTGTAAGATTACCTTGGGAAGCACCGGTTAAAATGGTGGTAGTATTTGCAATGTCTACTATATTGCTTCCAAAGTTGTCGTTAGATTTTTGCCATTTAACCACACTACCTACCTGGCTATTCAATCCTATATCTGCCATTGGCGTATTATAGCAAACAGTTTGTGAGCTAAACACAACACCACCGCTACTTTGAGGTTGAACAGTAACAGTAATCACGTTAGAAGAAAGGGTACCACAACTACCGGAAGTAGCATTGCGCCTGAAATAAGTAGTAGCCGTTAATGCTCCCGGAGTATATGTAGCCGACTGGGCACCTGAAATATCTGTCCATGTGCTATTATCAGGCGACGATTGCCATTGATAGGTATAACTGCCCGTGCCACCGCTTGGTGACGTGACATTGGTTAAGCCAGCAGGAGCTGTATTGTAACATATAGTTTGATTGGCGCCTACTGAACCGGCCGCAAAAGTTCCGTTGATTGTAAATACAACATCGCTATAGCAAACCCCCACAGTAGCACGCACCGTAACACTACCGCTATATGTGCCTGGTATGTATGTAGTGCCGCTTACATTACCGCCACCGGCCTGCAACGACCATGTTACTGTAGGGTTGTTGCCGCCGCCACTTAGTGTAGAAATTAAAGACACATTAATGCCGTAACAATATGAAGAAGCAGACACCGAAGCAGTAACTGTAGTACTTTGACGGTATTGCAATACAGCCGAGTTGCTACCAATGCCATCCCAGGCTTTAGAACTACCGCATGCGTTACCAGTAGTAAGTGCATTGGATGTAACGTTAACAATGTGATCGCCGGTAATAGGTGCCACAAATGTAATTGAGTTTAAACCCGGATAGTTAAGTGGGTTCCATGAACCACAAGTGGAGCCACCCGAAGATGACCAGGCTTGTAAATAAGCGTTGGCCATAGGCGCAGCACAACCTGCTCCGCCTACGTTTTGCACGGTATAAGCAATACCCTGTGTTAAATTCAAGTGTGTATAAGTACCGCTACCTGCACACCAGTTACCCGACCATGTACCACACGTGGTAGGCAGGGCAGGCACATAGGCAGGGTTACCTGGCTGCGACTCGGCAGTCCAGCCAATATTGTTTAGCACGGTGGTACCTACCGGTGATGAGTATACCGTGCAGGCGCCTCTTACAATTACAGACCTTACATACAATGTCCAACCCGGGTCGCTGGCAGTCCATGTGTATGGGTTAGTAGCCCCCCAATCGGTCCAGGCGCCTGCAGTTGAGTTCCATTGATATTGGAACCTTACAAATGAAGCACCCGATGTGAAGCCAGTAGCGGTATAAGTAACTGTATTACCCGCATTTACATAAGCTGGCGCACCGGTAATAGTGCCTGGCACAATAGCAGGATCCACTATCATAGTTTTTGTAGCCGATACCGCTGTACAAGGCCCGCCGGTAGTTGTTAATGTAAATGTAACTGTACCCGTAAATCCTACTGGTGGGCTGTAGGTAGCATTTAAAGTAGTAGCGTTAGGGTTAAATGTGCCGCCAAGGCCGCCATCACTCCAAATACCACCGGTAGCCGAGCCGCCTACCGAACCACCCAAAGCTGCCGATGTACTGGCCTGACAAATAGTTGCCATAGCCCCACCAACGTTAGCAACAGGTGTAGCACCTACTACTATAGTTTTAGAAGCAGTAGCATCCGGGCATGTGCCTCCGGTAGCTGTAAGTGTTAATGTGGCTGTACCGCTGTAAACACCCGGTGGTGTCCAGGTCGCATTTAAAGTAGTAGCATTCGGATTAAATGTGCCGCCTGCATTACTGCTCCATGTTCCGCTTACCGCAGCGCCTCCTATAGAACCACCCAATGCTGCCGATGTGCCTCCCTGGCAAATAGAAGCCATAGCCGCACCAGCATTGGCAGTAGGTGGTGTAACTATACTAATTGTTGGAGTGGTAACTGTGGTACTATTGCAACCATTTTTGGTGGCAACAAAACTTACAGTACCTGCTGTGGTTGGATTGGTAATAGTAAAACTTTCGGCCGTGCTGCCGCTTGCCGGGCTAAGTGTGCCACCTATGCCGTTAGTAACTGTGTAATTGTAATAGGCAGTAGCTGCCGATGCTGTAGCACCGCTGGTAAGCGTGCCGGGGCTGCTGCCTTTGCTATCATTACCATTGCCATCCATTTTATAATACGATACCAGGTTTGCATAGTTTGGATGCGATGCAGTGATGTCCTGGGTCATATAATTGCTTATAGCATTCTGCGTAAGTGTAGTGTTCCAAATACTCACTTCATCTATTACACCCATTTGCTGGTTGGCTCCCTGGTAGTTGCCTATGGCAACTATATTGTCCGTACACTGAGTGGCTGCCCGGCCTACATATACACCATCCACATAAAACGATGTACCTCCACCGCTACCTACTGCAGCTATGTGGTGCCAACCTGCACTAAGTGTATTGGTATTGAAGCCTGAGGTGAAAAAACCGCCTTGATAAGCCCCGAGAAATTTATTAGTACCGTCATTATTAATAATAATATGATGATTGTTTACACCACGTATAAGCGTATTCCAATTTCCGGCTCCACCGGTGTTAGCCAAAGGAAATTGCACCCATGATTGTATAGTCCAGCTGCTACCGATAACGGGATTGGGTGATGCGTTTAAATAAGCTGCCGCCGCAGTAACTGTAAGTGCGTTGCCTGCAGGTGCCATTCCCGACAATGTAAATGTAACTGACTGGTTACCGCATACCGATGTAGAAGAAGGAGTAACTACAGGGCCCGGATAATTGTTTACGGTAGCAGTGGTAGTTCCGGGCAGTAAGTTACCTGCCTGATCTATTGCCAATATATTAATAGTATTAGTCCCGGTTGGATAAGTTTGATAGGCCAGTGCACTTGCCTGCGGGGCGGCTATATTGTACTTACTAGACAGATAACCCTCTATAGTGTTACGCTCAGCAGTAGTTAACACACGATTGTAAACTATTACTTCAGCTATATCACCATTACTAAACTCGCTGCTACCAACGTAACCTGATGTAGCTAACTGGCCCGGAGGTGCAGCAGCAATAGCGCTGTTAGTTACCAGTGCATTGCCATTTTCATAAAAAGAGGTGCTGCTACCAGTGGTATGCATGCAGTACATGTGGGCATTAGCATCTGGCACGGTTGGGCCGGGGCCTACTATCCAGTTACCACAATACAGCTGGTTTTGGTAACCCCCATGGTGACCAAACAGCCAATTGGTATTTTGCGAAGCAAGTAAGCGATAATTTGCGCCGCCGTTCATTTTAGAAATACTAAAAATGGTATAGTTAGCGGTACTAAAACTGGTGTTGGTATATAACCAACGGGATGCCGCTGCAGAGTTAGTATTAGTGGTACTCATACGTATAACCGGTTGCCCGTTAATAACGTTGGCTACTACCTGCGGACGGCTGGCAAACGTGGGCTGCACAAAATGGTTACCGTTACCGCTCAGGTCTTTCCACTGCGATACGTTACCACTGCCATCGGTTATCACACCGGCATCTGCTTTGGTCCATAATACAAGCCCGGTTAAAGGCAAAGGCACAACCACACCAGCTGCGCTGCAATTATCGGTTGCGCTTACAGCTCCCATGGCAACTGCGCCCCGGCAGCTATTATTAGGCGAATTATTGATTGTTACCGGTGTGCCTGTTACTGCAGTAGGCGCGGTGGTTTCTAAAGTTATATTTAAACTTGCTTCTACGGCCGGGGTACAACTACCTGTTACACGCGCATAATAAGTTTGCCCGCTACCTGCAGTTAAAGTAGTGCCGGTGCCAAGATTGGTACCGGTTGCACCGGCCCCGGTCCACCAGGTTACAGTAGCACCCGCCCCCGATACTCCGTTAGCCGTTAATACAGTAGTACCGCCGCACAATGGCAATGCAACAGATGAAGTTACGCTGGTTATTGCTGGCAACTGGTTTACAGTTATAGTTACATAATTGGTAGAGTTTACTGCCGCGCACACACCATTTTGAACTACTGCCCTAATATATGTAGTAGAGGTAAGCACCCCTACCTGCGCTGGTGTAAGTGTAGTGGATGTAACAGCAATATCGGTAAGGTTGATTGTAAAGGCTGCATCTGAAGCCTTTTGCCACTTAACCACGCTGCCGGTGTTGCCACTTAGGGTAATATTAGCGGCGGGTTGGTTACCACTACATATAGTACCATCAGAGGATACTGTGCCCCCACCAGATGTAGCATTAACGGTGACCGCTACTAAAGTACGCGATGGGCTTGGGCAGTTTAACCCATTATAAGCTTCGGCGTAATAATTTGTAGTAGGGATAGTAGCAGGTGTTACGGTATAATCAACCCCGCTGGCAGTAGTAGCAAATGGTGAACCGCCGGTAGCAGCGGTGTACCAACGTATAGTGTTGCCTGCAGATGTTGCATTCAGGTTAACAGTTGAGCCCTGGCAAATAGTAGCAGGGGTAGCCGTAGCCGGAGATGGAGCCACCGGCGATGCCAGTATTGAAATAGCTGCACTTGCAGTTGATGTGCTGGTGCAACTGTTTCTGGTGGCCACAAAGTTTACAGTGCCGTTGGTTGATGGATTGCTGATAGTAAATGTTTCGGAAGCTGTACCGCTGGCAGGAGACAAGGTGCCACCAATATTATTAGTTACGTTATAGGCATAATAGTTAACCGCTGTACTGGCAGTAGCACCACTTGTTAGCGTACCCGGGCTCGAACCCTTTGAATCGTTTCCATTACCATCCATTTTATAATAAGATACCAGGTTGGCATAATTAGGGTGGGAGGCCGGAATAGCCTGTGTCATATAATTACTGATAGCATTCTGCGATAAGGCGGTGTTCCATATACTCACTTCATCCATTTGGCCCGATTGCTGGGCGCCGCCCTGGTAATTACCTATGGCTACGATATTGTCGGTACACTGGGCTGCCGACTTTCCAACATAAATCCCATCAATATAAAATGATGTAGTACCGCCCGTACCTACTGCAGCTACGTGGTGCCAGCCTGCAGCAAGGGTGTTTACTTTAAAGCCCGATGAATTAAATACACCGTTATGAACGCCAAGATATTTATTGGTGCCATCGTTACTTACAATTACATGATGTGCAGCTGTACCCCGGTAAAGGGTATTCCAGTTGCCCGCACCTCCCGTATTAGGTAACGGAAATTGTACCCATGCCTGTAATGTCCAGTTGCTTCCAACTACAGGATTAGGCGATACATTTAAGTAGGCCGCACTGGCAGAACAATCTAAATAGTTACCGCCAGGTGCCATACCCGAAAGTGTAAATGTGACAGTACCACTGGAGCATGGCGATGTATTGGAGGTAGCTACTGCAGGGCCCGGGTAAGTGGTAGTAGTGGCGGTAGTAGTGCCCGCCAAACGATTACCGCTTTGGTCAGCGGCCAGTAAGTTAACTGTGTTAGCGCCGGCAGCATAGGTTTGATAGGCCTGCATAGAAGCCAGAGGTACATTTTGTATGGCATACTTATAAGTAAGATAGCCTTCGATCGTATTTCTTTCGGCAGTAGTTAGTACCCGGTTATAAACTATAATTTCAGCGATATCGCCGTTGCTAAACTCGCTGCTGCCTATATAACCAGCCGTAGCCAGTTGGCCCGGTGGCGAAGCTGCAATAGCACTATTGGCTACAATAGTATTGCCAGCCTCATA
>DATGXP010000869.1:0-3885 GCA_035298845.1 Chitinophagales bacterium | reverse complement strand
GTTTACCAGCTTGTTGCGCAGGGCTGGTTTCTTAGCATCTTCTTCGCTAAGCTTAGGGGTAACTATATCCAGCAAATAAACCTTAAGGCCTATGTTGGCATAGTGCAGCGCAATACGGCTGCCCATTACACCCGCGCCAAGTACGGCAACGGTTTTAATCTTTCTTGCTTTAGCGGGGGTTACATTCACCGCCTTTTTTTCTGTAGCTGCTGCTTCCATTATTGATTGATTATTTATGAATGATTATTGGTTATTAGTTTTCCTTTTTAGCATGCAAGTAAAAATCGTACCGGTTCCCAAGCCGTTATAGGATATTACTTCCCACCCATCTTTTGACATTGTGGCAATGTATTTTAATACAATTGCATGGTTCATATAAGATGGTGCTTTTCCGGTAGGATTTTCCAATTGAATGTCTTTATACTCCCCATTGCTTAATGACTGAGAAATCACGATAAACTTACCGCCTACCGCTGGCCCCTGTTCAATTATAGTAGCATATTCATACTTCTCCTGCGCCAATAGCCCGCTAAGCGCAAACAGCGAAAGACCAATAGTTAGTATGAATGATTTAAGTCTCATTATTGGCTTTTCTTTTTCTGTAAGTGGTACTTGGTGTGAGAAACGTAATTGGCACTTGCCACTTCAGTAACTGAAATTAACTCCCACCCCTGCGCTGAAAGTTCTTCAAGTTTTTTATATAAAACCTGAATCGCTTTTTCTCCTTTATTCACGATAATCGGTTCTATTTTATCCGCGCTTAAAAAAGTAATTTCCTGAATGGAATAAATAACCGACGCATATTCATACTTATCCTGCGCCAACAGCCCGCTAAGCGCGAACAGCGAAAGACCAATAGTTAATATGAGCGATTTAAGTTTCATTATGGGTTCTTCTTTTTGCGGAGGAAATAAATATTTTCTGAAGCCCCAACTGATGTTGTGTTATAAATCTCCCAGCCTTGCTGGCTCATTTCTTCTACCTTTTTAATTAGTGCCACATCAAAATCGTCTTTTCCTATATCAAAAAGCTGGTAAGTTGGATTAGCAGAAGTAGCTACTCCTATCTTTAATCCCTTTACTCTGACAGTAGCATACTCATATTTATCCTGCGCCAATAGCCCGCTAAGTGCGAATAGCGAAAGACCAATAGTTAGTATGAGTGAGTTAATTTTCATTTTGAGCGACCTTAAATAGGGACTACGAATTTATATTTTTTCTTTTTTATCTACCAACCGTTTGGTAAGAAATATTTGTACCCTCCAAACCTCCCATCCCGCTTTAGCGGGATGAAACAAAAGGGGGGCCTAAACAGCCAATACACTATCCTACCGGCGTTGCTTTTCCATTGCTTTTGGTACTCGCCTCGCCGCTTTTTTCTAATCTGTTCAAAATACGTTTAGTGGTGTTTTTCAAGTAGTTAGTGTCATTAAACACCCGGCTAAACATCAAACTGCCCTCTACCTCGGCCACGCTGCGCTCGGCCAGCTCGGTGGCTATGGCCTCGGGGTATTTATCCAGGTAAATAGTCTTCACTGCATGGAAAAAGTCCAGAAAGAACCTTTGCACCAGGGTATTGAACTCCGGGGCCATTAAAGCGGTCTCTACACCCATATTGCCCAGCAGGTTGCCTTTCTCTTCATTCAGGAAAACTTTTTCGGCAGACAGGAAGAGGTTCTCTAACCTTTTTTGTGGCGGCACACTCTTGTCATAGGCATGGCTAAATACATTGGTCTTAAAAAACTCGTGCACGTTTTTTATCACCTTGCGCATCAGGTCCTCTTTACTGGGGAAATAGTGATAAAGCGAACCCTTCTGCAGGCCACAAGCATCGGCTATCTGGCTCATGCTGGTGTTAAAATAACTCTGCTTGCGGAACAGCTTCAGCGCTTCTATTATTATGATTTGTTCGTCTACTTTTTGTTTTGGCATGGTGTCCTCCTATAACAGGACAACGAATGTAAACAGGCTTTTTTAATTTACCAAACGGTCGGTAGGGAAAACGGTGTGAATAGTGGAATCCCCATTCCACAAATGGCGTTAAGTTTGTGATAATCAGAAGTATGGGAAAAGAACTGAAATTCGTTTTTGCAGGTATTTTAACTGTCACGCTGTTGTTTGCCATGCAATCGTGCTCACGCGAGAGCGATAACCTGGACTACTCGCCACAGACTTTTGAGTATAAAGCGGGTAGTGTTTGGTACACCGGCGGGCTTACCCATGCCTGGTATTACGATTCAGTACCGGCCTTTAAAGCAGAGTTTTACACCTATCCCCTTACCGGTAATTATCTTTTTATAGAGGTTGATAGTGCCAACTACCTGCCGCCTCGTATATATAATGTAGGTTACGATACTGCCACACATACCAACCTGAGGCTACGGTTTTATACCGATGGTTCGCATGTGTATACCTCAACCAGCGGCAAGCTTACCATTACCAACTTCGATACTATCACCCGCCGCGTATCGGGCACGTTTCAATTTAGCGGCAATAGCAACGGCTCTATTCTGCAAATCAGCGGCGGCCAGTTTGATAACCTGGAATATGTGAAACAGTAAAAAAGACTTCCGGAGTTTCTAAAATACTCGCATGTCTATCGTCAAAATCCTCACACTGCGTGTCAATAAACTACAATAACTTTCCCGCATTTATTCCTCCTTTCTCCCGACCTTTGCATAGCCATAAAGTGTGGCCACATATGTTCTTTTCCATCATGTATTTAAACACCTATGCATGTAACCTATCTTAAAATTTTACCTGAATCCGGTAAAATTTTAAACCTTCAAAACATAGGGGTGGGGTAGCCACTGCAAAAAACAATCCGCTCATACACAGGCAACTATAACCACAGGGGGGTAGCCATTTTTCAAAAAATAGGCTTTTTCATTTTGCCACTTTGGCTGTAAACGGCCCCACCTTACTGATGTCATAATCGGGGTAGTCGCCGGTGTAGTAGTCCAGCACATGGCGGTCGCTGGCATCGGGCAATAGTTGAAAAAGTATGTTAAGTTGAAACCACATGTAGCATTTAACCCCATACCGGTATACCAAGTGCGGTTTCTTTATCTGTAGGGTCTGCAGCAGGTGGTCATCAAACAGGCTATAGTAATACTGCGTGCCGTGGTAGCGCATAAACGCTGGATACCAACGCCCGGCAAACTCATTAGCCAGGGCTTCTACCACCTTGCGGCCATCATCGCTATAGGCGTAGTACTGCTTTTCAAACTCCCCGTACCATACATACATATCTTCTTCGCTTTCGGGCATGTGTTGTATGTTCATCAGGGTGCATAGCTTTTTCCAAAACACATACAGCGCCCGGAACTCTTTAGCGGTAAACAGGTCGCGGTTAGCCAGAAACATACCCATGCGGCGCGGCTCGCATACAATAGTAGCTAATGTGTATAGGTTCTCTTCGTTGGTTATATTAAAGTGGCTATGTATAAAGTTGAGCAGCTCTATGGCCTTGCGCCCCTCACCGGTATCGCCATGCTTATAGAACTCACCAAAGAAGAGCAAGGTATCGTTGTTGCGCTTCTTCGTATTAGTGATGATACCACCCTTGCCATTGCGGTAAAGCACTCTGGCTATAGATGGCACTGCGGCCTGCCTAGCAAACGCCACCGAAAAAATAGAGTGTGTAAACAGCGGCGTGCCATAGCGCACTTCAAAAGCCAGGTGCGATATCTCATGCGCATCGCGCTCAGCATCCAGTTGTGCTATGCGCTTACGAGCCCAAAATGGGTTGAGGAGGTTCATGCCGGGGTGTTGACATAGCTAATATACGCAGGCCGGCTTAACAGCCAATAAAAAAGGGAACAATTGCTTGTTCCCTTAAAATGGTTGAATGTTCGGTATTAAAACCTTCCACCCGGCCTGGCCC
>DATGXP010000868.1:0-2001 GCA_035298845.1 Chitinophagales bacterium | reverse complement strand
TATAGCATTATAACGAAAATCCTTAATGCCTAATCCGCCATATTCTTCGGCTACCTGCATGCACAAAAAGCCCGACTCGCCAAACTTAAGCCAGCTTTCGCGACTTACCATCTGGGCTTTTTCCCATTTAGCGTTGTTTGGTGTTATCTCTTTTGCAATAAAATCGCGCACGCTTTGTGCAAACATTTTGTGCTCTTCGGTATAGATATTTCTTTCCATTACGGATTATTATTTAGGCCGCAAGTATAGTAAAAGTGGATAGTAAATGGGTAATAGTGGATAGGGAGTTGCAAACAGGCCTACTAGCCGATGCTAACAGCACTAATGGCATAGCAAGGTTGTAAAACAAAAACGTCCGAAGCGTTAGACCTTCGGACGTTCCTATTTAAACTGATTACACAGCTTACTTATACTCTGCTATCTCCTGGTTTATCTGTGCTACAAAGTCGGCCAGCGATTTAGTGCCCTGGTCGCCATGGCCTTGCTTGCGCACGGCTACTGCATTATCAGCGGCTTCCTTCTCTCCCACTACCAGCATGTATGGCACGCGTTTCAATTCGGTATCGCGTATCTTTTTACCAATCTTCTCAGCACGTTCATCTACCGATACTTCTATACCATGCTTCCTTAACTCTGCTTTCACCGCATAAGCATAATCAAGGTACTTATCGCTGATGGGCAGAATAGCCACCTGCTCAGGTGCTAACCATACAGGGAATTTACCGGCGTAGTGCTCCAGCAGGAAACCAATCATACGCTCGTGGGTAGATAGCGGCGCACGGTGTATAATTATAGGGCGCTCTTTTTCATTCTTATCGTTGGTAAAAAACAGGTCGAAACGCTCGGCCTGTGCAAAGTCTACCTGGTTGGTAGCTATGGTAAACTCTTTACCAATAGCGCTCCATATCTGTATATCTATCTTTGGCCCGTAGAAAGCTGCTTCATCGGCTACCTCTACAAACGGCAGGCCCGACTTAACCAGCACACGACGCACCATATCTTCAGTTTCGTTCCACAGCGCAGCATTATCAATATACTTCTGCCCCAGTTTCTCCGGTGCGTGTTTGCTAAAGCGCATCTGGTATTTATCTATACCAAATATTTTAAAGTACTTTACATACAGCTCGTTCACCTTCATAAACTCCTCCTCAAACTGGTCCTTAGTGCAGTAAATGTGTGCATCGTTCATCTGCATGCTGCGCACGCGCATCAGGCCCATTAACTCACCGCTTTGCTCGTAACGGTAGCAGGTACCATACTCTGCAAAACGCAGTGGCATATCGCGGTAGCTTTTAGGTGTAGCACTAAATATTTTGTGGTGGTGCGGGCAGTTCATCGCCTTCAGGTAATATTTGCCGCCATCCAGTTCCATAGGCGGGAACATACTATCGGCGTAGTATGGCAAGTGGCCGCTGCGTAGATATAATGCCTCCTTAGCAATATGCGGGCTCTTAACGCGCACGTAGCCCTGCTCGTTCTCATTCTTCTTGGCAAGCGCTTCCAGCTTCTCTATCAAGGCACCACCCTTAGGCAACCACAATGGCAAGCCCGGGCCTACCTCATCATCAAAAGCAAATATCTCCAGCTCCTTACCTATCAACCGGTGATCGCGTTTCTTTTGCTCCTCCAGCATAGCCAGGTAATCATCCAGCTGCTTTTGCTTAGGGAAGGTAATACCATACACACGGGTAAGCTGCTTGTTATTACTATCGCCTTTCCAGTAAGCACCGGCAATGTTCAATAGCTTAATAGCCTTAATGTAACCGGTAGATGGAATGTGTGGCCCGCGGCACAGGTCGGTAAAGTTACCTTGCTTGTAAAAGGTTATTTCGCCGTCGGCAAGACCGCTCAGCAAATCAAGTTTATACTCATCACCCTTCTCGGTAAAATACTTTACAGCTTCTGCTTTAGGCATTTCGCTGCGCTCGTATTTGTTATCTTTAGCAGCCAGTTCAAGCATCAGCTTTTCTACCTTCTGCAAATCTTCTTCGCTAAGGGTTT
>DATGXP010000867.1:0-4447 GCA_035298845.1 Chitinophagales bacterium | reverse complement strand
ACTACGATGTGCGCAAGGTGATATATGAAAAGGCTAAGACAACCAGCATGGCCGACGTTCACAAGTTTTTTGATGAGCACGTGAAGGGCAAAAAATACAACTACGTGGTGATTGGTAAAAAAGAAGACCTGAACCTGAATGCCCTGAAAGAGATAGGCCCTGTGCAGGTGGTAGAGTTGAAAGACCTGTTTGGATATTAAGATATAGCATAAGCGATTAGTAAGAGCGCTCCCGCAGAAATGCAGGGGCGCTTTTTTGTTTATATATCTCAATAACTTTTGAAAATAGTGCAGAGGTATTAATTTAGGCTTATCAATATGCTACACATGAAATTTTTGCTTCCCCTGCTTTTTGCTATGCCTGCTTTGCTGTTTGCCCAAACTACTACCACTGTGCAGTTAGAGCGGGGTGGCAAAACGGCTATTGCCAAAACAATAAACATGGCGCAGGCCGAAGACTGGGACCCACTGCTGCTTACCATAAAAGAGCAGCCTAAGCCCGCATCGGATTATGGCAACAAAAAAGAATTGCTTACGCAAATGCGCAAGCAAAGGCAAGCAAACCCGGTTGTAAAAAAAAATGAAGCTGAGGAAGCGCTGACACCAGCGCCTATACTGCTTAATAACTTTACCGCTAATAACGCACAAAGTACCCCCAACGATAACCACATGGCTATATCCGATTCGGGTAAAATAGTGAGCGTGGTAAACTCTAACCTGCGTGTATATGATGAGGCAGGTAATGTGTTGCTGAGCAAAAGCCTGAGCTCATTTGCCAACTCGCTGGGCATATTGCAGAACATAAGTGACCCGCGCGTATTATACGACCCCGAAACCGACCGGTTTATTGTTATGTTTTTTGCAGGTGTAACCAGCACCACCAGCAAAATTATTGTGGCTTTTTCGCAAAACAACGACCCTACCAGCACCTGGAATTTTTACTCGCTGAACGGTAATTATCTGAACGATACCACCTGGAGCGATTACCCGATTGTGAGCATTTCGCACAATGACTTTTTTATGACGTTTAACCACCTGAAAGATAACTCGGACTGGAAAACAGGGTTCCGCTACTCGGCTATATGGCAAATAGACAAGGCGAAGGGGTATGCGGGCGATTCGTTAGAATATAATTTCTGGCACCACATAGGGCACAATGGCAAACCGGTATGGAGCGTGTGTACCGTGCAGGGCGGCGATGGCCCTTCGGGACCGGAAAGTTATTTCCTGTCGGTGCGTCCCGGCGACCTTACGAACGATACTGTTTTTCTGTTTACCATATCCGATTCGTATCAATCGGGCAATGCGCAGTTTAGCTCTAAGCAACTTAAGTCGAACCTTAGCTATGGGCTACCTCCTAATGCACTGCAAAAAGACGGGCAGTACCTGGCCACCAACGATGCCCGCGTGCTAAGCGCCTTTGTGCAAAACAACCGGATACAGTATGTGCAGAATTGTATTGAGCCTTTAAACGTTACATCGGCGGTGTACCTGGGGCAGATAGAGAACCCATCATCGGCCAGTCCCGTAGTTACGGCACAGCTTATATCCAACAGTGCTGTAGATTTTGGCTACCCCAGCATAGCTTATATAGGCAATAACCAGTTTGATAACCGCGCTATAATTACCTGCTCGTATTCACCGGCAGATACGTTCCCCGGTACAGTAGCTTTTTACCGCGATGCCAACGGAAACATATCGGATATGCTGGTGGTAAAACAAGGTGAAGATGCCGAGGATGTATTGGGCGATACCATAGAGCGCTGGGGCGATTATACCGGCATACAACGCAAATACAACGAGCCTAATGTGGCCTGGCTGGCAGGCTCGTATGTGTACCCATCGCAGGCATACCGCACCTGGATAGCTAAAGTAGCTAACCCCGACTCGGCAGTAGTATCGGCGGTAAATGAGGTAAAGAAAGAAACCCCGGTTAAGGTTTTCCCGAACCCCGCTACTGAAAAATTTTCGGTAGAGCTGGAACTACCCAAAGATAACTTTACACAGTTTGCATTATATGATGCCAATGGCAAACAGGTGCGCGTGTTGTTAGAAGATAATTTTAAAGCAGGTACCGGTGTGTTTTCGTTTAATACAAGCCACTTAAGCAATGGCGTTTACTTTTTGAAAATACTAAACAAAAACACCTTGCTGCGCACCGAAAGAGTAGTGATTACGCGCTAAACCAGGAGCCTGCAACAAGCGACAGCCCATTATCGAAAACACAAGGGAACAGACCCCGTTAAACGGTGATGCTTTGGCTTAAAGGGCATTAAAAACGCTCTTCAATTAGTTCCTTATTAACCATTATGCCTGTTGTTGTTCCTGAGGCAACAGCATTTGCTACAGTTCTCATTCGGGAAGTATTATCTCCACATGCATAAACACCCCTTATACTGGTTTGCTGAGACACATCTACTCTAATATACCCTTCTTCAGTCAGCTCACATCCCAGCTGTGCAGGTAAGGTACAATGCTGAGTAAAAGAAGGGCGTGAATAGATTACATTAACCTCCATATTTGAACCATCTTTGAAAACCACATTCCTGAGTTTCCCTCTTGTGTGTTCCAATTCCTGCACTTCCTTTTCAATTATCTTTATGCCATGTTCGGCAAGCCTGGCGGCTTCCCAGGCTGTTAAAGCAGATGCCGAGTTTGTAAATAGCCTTAAATCCGCAGTCCAGTTTGCAATGAGTTTGGCTAACTCAAAGCCCGGCACTCCGTTAGCCAGTATAGCGGTTGGCGCATTCCTTACCTCGTAGCCATGACAATATGGACAATGAATAACCGATATACCCCAGCACTCAGCAAAACCTTTAATAGCTGGCAATTCATCCTTAACACCGGTTGCGAACACTAGCTTTGAACCTGTAAAAGCTTCACCTTCTAAAGTTTTCACCACAAACCCGTCATCCGCTTTATTCCCTCCTGTAACTGTGCCGTTAACAAACTCAACCGTATTATAAACTGCCAGCTGCTGTTTTGCCAGGGTGGCAATTTCCAGCGGTGTTTTTCCATCCTGAGTTAGAAAATTGTGCGAATGTGGGGTCTGGATATTGCATGGTTTTCCGCTATCAATTACGAGTACTTTTCTCATGGCCCTGCCCAACGCCATAGCTGCTGCAAGCCCTGAATAACTGCCCCCTACAATTATAACATCGTATTGTTTACTTGTTGGCATACTAATTTTATTTAGATGATAAGATGAACTTTGCAAAATAAAAAAAGGGCTTAGTGCACTTCGGCTTTGTTATATTAATATGTACCCTGATAGCATTTCCCTGTTCCATTTCATCATTCATAGTTTGATTACTTACTTTCATCTGCTGAGGATATTTTAATAACTCTTTCAACTAATGGAATGCCTGCAAAAACCATCCATGGAACCAGTGTAAGTGTCAGAATCAGGGTTCTTATATACAATGGGAAAGCCGACAGGGAATCTCCAAAAAAGTAAAGAAACAAAGTTATTGACGGATAGATTACCACCCAAATTTTCAGTGACGCGATGAATTGCATTTTCGCTTTCATATATCATTATTTATTGTTTATCAAAAAAAGTGTCGCTTAAAACCAAGGCTAATCAATAAGGCTTTATTATTTGTCCTGTATTAGCCCCAAACACGCTTTTGCGAAAGCCATATTCCAGTTGTTTCATAGTTACAGGAATATCGCCCGGAAAAAATGGGAAGTATTGAGGGGAATCTTCGATTACAGTAGGACTAACAGCATTGATGCGTATTCCATTTTCCAATTCGATGGCGGCGGCACGCACAAAACCTTCCACCGCGCCGTTAGCAGCCGATGCGTTTGCAAAGTTCCTTTGCGGCTCATGAGTTAAAGCTCCACTGATTAATGTAAACGAACCTTTAGGATTAATGTAATGTTGCCCAATAAGCACAAGGTTTATTTGCCCCATCATTTTACCTTCTACACCTTTTCTGAATTCTTTAGGGGTAAGATTTTTCCATGCCCCTACGTAGGTTGGGCCGGCAAGTGAAATCAAGGCGTCAAAAGGGCCGGCCTGTTTAAATAAATTCTCAATTGATTCTGCAGATGTAATATCTGCCTGAATGTCTCCGCCTTTGGAAGCCACCTTTATAATTTGATGGTCTTGTTCAAATGCACTGTTTGGTGTTTTCCCATGGTGCCTGTAGCACCTACAATAATAATTTTCATTGCTTTATCCTTTTGCTTGTTACATAATATTTGACAGCGCAAAAGTATTTGGGGCACATGGTTAGCGATAGGACAAAAGCAAAGTAGAATGGGACTTATTTGAAATTCTCTCTGAATGTTTCGGGAGTGTATCCTGTATTCTTTTTAAAGAACCGAACAAAGTAGGATACATCTTCATAACCGAGTTGATAGGATATCTGATTGACCTTATTGCCGGTGGCAAGCAGCAGGCGTTTAGCTTCCAGCAGAATATGTTCTTTAATAAGCTC